>JAWOIR010000238.1:0-10324 GCA_046484545.1 Anaerolineales bacterium | reverse complement strand
ACCAGGTCGACCACCACGCGCAGGAAACTGCCCATCACGCCACTGGTCGAGCCGCCGACTTCCTTGACCAGCCGCTCCAAATCGGCCTGGCTCATGCGGAACGACATCGCCCCGGTGGTGGCCGATTCGAGATGATGGCCTTCGTCGATGACCAAATACTGGTATTCGGGCAGTACCTTGCTCTCGGACGTGGCCGCCGAGGGCAAGGTGCTGCCCGAATACCAGTATTTGGTCATTGACGAAGGCCATCATCTTGAATCGGCTACCACCGGGGCAATGTCGTTCCGCATGAGCCAGGCCGATTTGGAGCGGCTGGTCAAGGAAGTCGGCGGCTCGACCAGTGGCGTGATGGGCAGTTTCCTGCGCGTGGTGGTCGACCTGGTACGGCCCTCGGAGTATGCCGCGCTGGCGAATATGGTCCATCGCGCTTCGGATTTGGCGTTCCGGCTCGAAAACCAGGCCCGTGACTTTTTCTTCGGGTTGATGGAGTTCATGCAGTACATGCAGGAAGGCCGCCGGCAGAGTATTTACGCCTTTTCGACGCGGATTTTACCGGCTACGCGCACCGCGCAGGGCTGGGACACGGTCGAAATCAATTGGGACGCCACCGGCGAGACCATGCGCCTGCTCATCAACGTCGTGGCGGATGCCTATAAAGCCGCGGCGGAACTATACGCCGATGGCGTTCAGGAAATCGAAGACCCGCTCGGCTCGTTGAGCGGGCTGTACCGGCGGCTGGTGGAGGCCGAGGCCAATATCAGCGGCATGATGCACGACCCCAAGCCGGAGACGATTTACTGGGTCGAAATCCAGCCGCAGAACAAACGCCTGACGCTCAATACCGCCCCGCTGCGGGTTGGGCCGCTCATCCAGAAATACCTGTGGTTCGAAAAAGAAGCCGTCATCCTGACTTCGGCCACCCTGACCGCTGCCGGGGATTTCAACTACATCCGCAATACGTTGATGGCCGAGGAAGCCGAAGAACTGACCCTCGGCTCGCCCTTCGACTACGAGAGTTCGACCCTGCTGTTTATTCCCAAGGACATCCCCGAGCCGAACGCGCCCGGCTACGAGCAGGCCGTCAACCGCGCCATCGCACAGACGGCGATTGCCAGCGGCGGACGTATGTTGGCACTGTTCACGTCTTACGCGCAACTCAAACGCGCTTCGCAGGCCATGGCGACGATGCTGCGCGACCACGAAATCGACATTTACGAGCAGGGCGATGGCGCTTCGCCGCAAGCCTTGCTGGAATCGTTCAAGTACAGCGAACGGGCTGTTTTATTGGGCACACGCTCGTTCTGGGAAGGGGTGGATGTGCCGGGCGATTCGCTCCAGGTGGTGGTGCTGACCAAAATCCCCTTCGAAGTGCCCTCCGACCCGATTGTAGCCGCCCGCTCCGAAACCTTCGACGACCCGTTTGGCGAATACCAGGTTCCCGAGGCGATTCTCAAATTCCGCCAGGGATTCGGACGCCTGATTCGTTCGGCCAGCGACCGCGGCGTGGTCGTCATCCTCGACCGGCGCGTGCTGACCAAGCAGTACGGGCGTCTGTTCCTGGGGTCGCTGCCGCAGTGTACCGCCCGGCAGGGCAATGTGGCTGAGTTGCCAAAATTAACTGAAAAGTGGCTGGGGGTGTAGGAGAAGGCAGAAGGATGAAAACCCGCGAAATTGGGTAATTGGGTGGCTTAATGCCACCCAATTACCCAATTTCGCGGCACACTCTGCGTCCCTTCAGGGGCGATAGAAAACGCCACAACCGTTAAAGATTTATCTGAATATACTAGAAAAATATCATAAATATTGACAAATTCCCTCCATTTTGCTATAATCTGAATAATCCCAAAAATAAGAAACCTAAAGGCCGTAAACCTTTAGGTTTTATAATGAAATACTCAAGGAGACAACATGTCGGAACTGGTTATCAAAAATTTGCATGTCAGCATTGAGGACAAGGAAATCCTGAAAGGCGTCGACCTGACCATTAAACAAGGTGAAATTCACGCCATCATGGGCCCGAACGGAACCGGAAAATCCACCCTGGCTTACACCCTGATGGGACATCCCTCCTACGAAGTCACTGAAGGCGAAGTATGGTTCAATGGTGAAAATATCCTTGAACTGGAACCCGATGAACGTTCGCGTCACGGAATTTTCCTGGCCTTCCAATACCCGGTCGCCATCCCCGGCGTGACCGTCGCTAATTTCCTGCGCACGGCGCTGAACGCCCGCCGCCGCGCCGAAAATCCCGACGACAAGGGCATGCCGATTCCCGAATTCCGCAAGATGCTCAAAGAGAAGATGGGCCTGCTTAAAATGGACCAGTCCTTCGCCGGGCGTTACCTCAACGAGGGCTTTTCCGGCGGCGAAAAGAAGCGCGCCGAAATCCTGCAAATGGCGACCCTCAAGCCTGAAATCGCCATCCTGGACGAGACCGACTCCGGCCTGGACATCGACGCGCTGAAAGTTGTCTCGGAGGGTGTCAATGCCCTGGCCGGCCCTGACCTGGGCGTGCTGGTCATCACCCACTACCAGCGCTTGCTAAACTACATCAAGCCGGACTTCGTTCACGTCATGATGGACGGGCGCATTGTCGAATCAGGCGGCCCCGAATTGGCCCTGCACCTCGAAGAGCACGGCTATGACTGGTTACGCGAAAAGTCGGAAGAAACTGCTTAGCGATATTCGGTACTCGATATTCGATGCTCGAATAACGAATACCGAACATCGAGTACCACCCAATATCGGTATTTATCAGGAGAAAACTCATGAGTGAAGACGCAAAAATTCTCGAAGGATTAGGCGAATACCAGTACGGTTTTCATGACCGTGACGATAACTATGTCTTTAAATCGCAGCGTGGTTTGAGCCGTGAAGTCGTGGAAAATATTTCGCGTATGAAGGACGAGCCGCAATGGATGCTCGATTTCCGCCTGAAGGCGCTGGAGCATTACATGTCCCGCCCGATGCCCAATTGGGGGCCGCACCTGCAAGACCTCGACCTAGAGAATATTTTTTACTATGTCAAACCGACCGAAAAAAGCGAAAAATCCTGGGACGACGTGCCGGATGACATCAAGAACACCTTCAACAAATTGGGCATTCCCGAAGCCGAGCAGAAATTCCTGGCCGGTGTCGGCGCACAGTACGAGTCGGAGATGGTCTATCATTCCATCCAGAAGCACCTTGAAGAGCAGGGCGTCATCTTCCTCTCAATTGAAGACGGCCTGAAAGAGTACCCCGACCTGTTCCGCGAATATTTCGGCACGGTCATCCCGATTGAAGACAACAAATTCGCCGCGCTCAACTCGGCGGTCTGGTCGGGCGGCTCGTTCGTCTATGTGCCGAAAGGCGTCAAGGTTGATTTGCCCCTGCAGGCCTACTTCCGCCTGAACACCGCCAATGTCGGCCAGTTCGAGCGCACCCTGATTATCGTCGACGAAGGCGCTTCGGTGCATTATGTCGAGGGCTGTACCGCCCCACAGTACACCACCGACTCCTTCCACAGCGGCGTCATCGAAATCGTGGTCAAGAAGGGCGCGCGCTCACGCTACAGCACCATCCAGAACTGGAGCACCAACGTCTACAACCTGGTGACCCAGCGCGCCAAAGTCTATGCCGACGCGACCCATGAATGGGTGGACGCCAACCTCGGCTCGAAAATCACGATGAAGTATCCGTCCTGTTTCCTGATGGAACCCGGCGCGCACGGCGAAATGCTCTCGATGGCCTTTGCCGGGGCCGGCCAAACTCAAGACGCGGGCAGCAAGATGGTTCACTTTGCGCCCAATACCACCAGCAATGTGATGTCCAAGTCCATTAGCAAGAGCGGTGGCCGGGCCTCTTATCGCGGCCTGCTTAAGGTTCACAAAGGCGCGAAGGGTGCAAAATCCAGCGTCGTTTGTGATGCATTGCTGCTCGACCCCAAGAGCCGCTCGGATACCTATCCCTATATCGAAATTGACGAAGACGATGTCACCATCGGTCACGAGGCCTCGGTCTCAAGGGTCGGCGAAGAGCAACTCTTCTACCTGATGAGTCGCGGCCTGAGCGAAGAAGAAGCCACCACCATGGTCGTTTCCGGCTTCATCGAGCCGCTGGTCAAGGAACTGCCGATGGAGTACGCTGTCGAAATGAACCGCCTGATTCAATTGCAGATGGAAGGTTCGATTGGTTAATGTCAAAAGTCAAAGGTCAAAAGTCAGCCAATAGACCTTCGACTTTTGACCTTTGACCCCGGAGAAATCATGAACGAAAAACCAAAAGTTGTCATCACTTCCCGCTCCCGCCGCTCGGATGCCGCCGCCAAGGAATTTGCCTTTGGCCAGGCCGAACTGCCCGGCAGAGCGTTAACCGAATACCGCACCCGCGCTTTCGCCGCCTACACGCGCACAAAAATGCCGACCACCAGTGAAGAAGCCTGGCGGCGCACCGACCTGCGCTTCTTCCCGGCAGACGCCTTCCGCCTGCCGAAGGACGGCGAATACCAGGACCTGCCCGCCGTCCCTGAAGACCTGCTGGCCCCGCTGGTCGGCGACAAGCACGGCGGACAAATCGTCCTGACTCCCGGCGGCGTGAGCGTCGAACTGGATGAAAAACTCTCCAAAAAGGGTGTCATCTTCACCGACCTGAAAACCGCCGAACGCGAACACCCCGACCTGCTCCAGAAGATGATTGCCAAAACCGTCAGCCCGGAGGAAGGCAAATTTGCCGCCCTGGCAGGGGCCTTCTCGCAAAATGGCGTCGTTTTATATGTCCCGAAGGGCGTTGAGGTTGAAGAACCTTTCCACTCTGTGCTGTGGGGACCCGGCGAAAACCTGGCCCATCTCTCGCACATCCTCGTCCTGATTGACGAAGGCGCCTCGGCCACCTTTGTCCACGAATCGGCCTCCCCAACCGAGCGCGGACTGAACTCCATGCACGCCGGACTGGTCGAAATCCAGGTCTTGCAGGGTGCAAATCTCAAGTTTGTCGAGTTGCAATCCTGGGGCAAGCACGTCTGGAATTTCAGCCATGAGCGCGTGCGTGTCGAACGTGACGCCAACCTGGATTGGATTTTCGGCGCGATTGGCTCACGCCTGACCAAGAACTTCTCCGAACTCGACCTGGCCGGCCAGGGCGCGGTCGGACGCATGTCTGGCTTCTACTTTACCGAAGCGAATCAGCACCTCGACCACGACACCCAGCAAAACCACCTCGCGCCCAACACCAGCAGCGACCTGCTCTTCAAGGGCGCGCTCAAAGGCAAGAGCCGCTCGGTCTGGCAGGGCATGATTTACGTCGCCCCCAGCGCACAGAAAACCGACGGATACCAGGCCAACCGCAACCTCGTCCTCGACGACCAGGCCCGCGCCGACAGCATCCCCGGACTCGAAATCCTGGCCGACGACGTGCGTTGCACCCACGGCGCAACGGTCGGCAAACTCGAGGAAGAACCGCTCTTCTACCTCGAATCGCGCGGCATTCCGCGCAAAGACGCCGCCCGGCTGGTCGTCGAAGGCTTCTTCGACCCCATCATGCAGCGCATCCCCTTCGAAGGTGTCCGCGAGCGCTTCCAGCAGGCCATTCTCGAAAAAATGGGCTAAGCCCAGCATCTGTCATTTCGAACCGCGTAGCGGTGACATCGTGCCCGTAGGGTAGAAATCTTAAGCATAGTGGAAAAGATTTCTCGTTGCTTCGCAACTCGAAATGACAACAAAAAAACATCCCACCCCCTTTCCAAAACTGGGAAGGGGGTAAGGCCCTAAAAAGCGAAAAACTGTCTATAATAGAGGCACAATGACATCAATGCAAAACACACCACCAAGAAGTCAAATCCAAAAAAACACCCGGGGAGGCCCTATGTCTTTCATGCGTTCACCTGAAATCCAGCACATCTTTGAAGTCGGCGATACAGTCGAGGCATTTTGCGACCACGAAAAAGGCGACGACCGTGTGCGCGGGTGGCTTAGGGGGGTTGTTGTCCAAATTGACAACAAAATGGTCGCCGTCCAATTTCGAGGCAACGTCTTCCTGACCGATGGCTGGATGGTCCCCGACCGCATCCTGTGGTACCCAACCAACTCCGAGCAAATCCGTCCGACAGGCAAAAAATCCAGATAAGCGGCCATGACTCTTGACATTCGCAAAATTCGGGATGATTTCCCAACCTTGAAACGAGAGGTGCGCCCCGGCGTTCCCCTCATCTACCTTGATTCCACCGCAACCTCGCACAAACCCGAGGCCGTGCTGGCCGCTATGGATGACTATTACCGCCGCTCAAACGCCAACATCCACCGCGGCGTGCACACCCTGGCCGAAGAAGCCACGGGCCTGTACGAAGACGCCCGCGAGCGCATCGCCCGTTTTATCAACGCTCCCGCCGCCCGACAGGTCATTTACACCCGCAACACCACCGAATCGATTAACCTGGTGGCCTACTCCTGGGCGCGCGCTAACCTGCAGGCTGGCGACCTGGTCATCGCTACCGAGATGGAACACCACAGCAACCTGGTTCCCTGGCATATGCTGGCCGCCGAGCGTGGAATCCGACTCGAATTCATCCCCGTCACTGAAGACGGCCTGCTCGACCTGGACGAATACCGCAAACTGCTCAAACTCGGTCCAAAACTGGTCACGTTTACGCACATGTCCAACGTGCTGGGGACGATTAATCCCGCCAAAGAAATCATCCGGCTGGCACACGAAGCTGGTGCGATTACCCTGGTGGATGGCGCCCAGTCCGTGCCGCATTTCGCTGTTGATGTCCAGGATTTGGATGTTGACTTCATGGCTTTTTCGGCCCACAAAATGGTCGGCCCAACCGGAATCGGCGTGCTATACGGAAAGCAAGCCCTGCTCGAAGCCATGCCGCCCTTCCTCGGCGGCGGCGATATGATTAAAACCGTCCACCTGCACTCATTTACCCCCAACACCATCCCGTACAAATTTGAAGCAGGCACCCCGGCGATTGCTGAAGCCGTCGGCTTCGGGGCCGCCTGCGATTACCTGACCTCGGTCGGCATGGACGCCATCACCGCCCATGAACACGCCATCACCGAATATGCCCTCGAACGCCTGGAAGAAATCCCCGGTCTGCGCTTGTTCGGCCCATCGGCAGATAAAAAAGGCGGCGTGGCCTCCTTCGTTCTGGACGGCATTCACCCGCACGATGTCGCCCAAATCCTGGACGGTGACGGTATCGCCGTGCGCGCCGGTCATCACTGCGCCCAACCCCTGCACGAAAAATTCAACGTCCCCGCCACCAGCCGCGCCAGTTTCTACCTGTATTCCACCAGCGAAGAAGTCGACAAACTGGTCGAAGGCATTTACAAGGTCAAAAAGTATTTCAGTTAAATGAATGAAAAAAAATGGAACGTGGACCTGCGAGACGGCTTTTTGCACGTCGTCAGTCCCGGCCGCAAGCGCGCCAAAATCCGCATGACGGATGTCATCGGAATTGCCATTGAAACCAACGACAGCGGCCCCTGGGGTTCGGACGTCATCTGGCATGTTTCGGACGGAGATTTCACCCTGCACTTCCCGATGGGCGCAACCGGTGAACCGGAAATTTTGCAAACCTTCCAGCGATTGCCGGGCTTTGACAACCAGGAAATGATAGACGCCATGTCCAGCACCCGCAATGAGATTTTTGTGGTCTATAGAAAAGCAAAGTAATTTTTGGAGTAAACATGGACGACCTCTACCGCGAAGTCATCATCGAACATTACAAAAACCCCTCCTACCGGGGCAAACTTGACCCGCACGATATTTTTTTCGAAGACAACAATCCTTTATGTGGCGACCACATCGAAATCAGCCTGCAAATTGGCCCGGACGATACCGTCAGCGACGCCCGTTTCGACGGTCACGGCTGCGCCATTTCGCAAGCCTCCGCCGACCTGCTGATAGAATCCATCATCGGTAAGCCGCTCGAAGAAGTCAAGCAACTCAACAAACAGGATGTCCTCGATATGCTCGGCATCGACCTTGGCCCGGTGCGCCTGAAATGCGCCCTGCTCTCGCTCAAGGTGCTGAAAGCCGGCGTCTACGGCCTCGGCGAAGCCGGGGATGATTTGGTGGAGTAAAAAACCATGTTCAACTACAGCGCTTACGACGAATCCCAGGCCGAGTTTTACGAAATCGCCCCGGCAAGCGGACTGCCCAACGGCGAACGTCTATTCGTGGAAATCGAAGACCAATCCATCGTCATCTTCAACGTGGCGGGGCAAATCTTCGCCATTGCCGACCTGTGTACCCACGACGACGGTCCGCTCGGCGATGGCGAGCTGGAAGACCACAACATCATCTGCCCGCGTCACGGTGCGGAGTTCGACATCCGCACCGGCAAAGCGGTTTCAATGCCTGCCGTGATTGACATCCCGGCCTATCCGGTCAAAGTACAGGACGGCAATATCTGGCTGGGTTTGCCAAAAAAGTAGCCTGACCTGATAAATTAAATATACTCTTGGGAAATTCCTGCGATAAACCCCCGCGTTTTGGGGTGTGAGCGCGTACGTTTGCACGCGCTCACACCCCAAAACGCGGTCTTCTTTATGGCAAACATCAGAGAACCATTTAGCAGGGAGATTGTGATGAATATCACATCATAAAAGGGACAAGGTACACGCAACAAGCATTGCCTTTCATGGGATACTACATTCAGTATCATGAATAAGATGGCTGCATTTCCAATGCCCTCTTTGGCGCAGAAAGGTTAATGTCATGCTTCCTCAACGAAAATGGGTATTGTTTTTTGGTTTCCTGGCAATCGTCCTGCATGCCACACTCTTTGGCATGATTCCCCAGGCGGCGGCCCAGGAAAGCGATGAAAGCGTCAAACTTAACATCTACTACTTTTGGGGAGATGGATGTCCGTATTGCATGGCGCTAAAGCCTTTTTTGGAAGAACTTCCCGACCGCTATCCGGGCGTAGCAGTACAATCCTATGAAGTCTGGAATGTGGAAGAAAACCGGGTCATTTTCTTCAGCATGGCTCATAAGTTCGGATTTGAGCCAGGCGGCGTACCGGCCACGTTCATCGGCGAGAGATTCTGGGTCGGGTTTAATGAACCAATGAAGGCCGACATCGAAGCAGCAGTGCAGGCCTGCCTGCAAACAGGCTGCCCGGACGCCGGTGTTGGCATTCAGGGCATCCCCAACGAAATCCTTGTGACAGACCTGTCACAAACCCCGGCAGCCGTGCCAGCAGAATCCACCGCAAAACCGACAGAAGAACCAGCGGGCATGACGCCTGTCGAGCCGGAAGAAAAAGGCAATATCCTGAGCTTGCCTTTCGTCGGGGATATTAACCTGAACCAGCATTCCCTGTTTTTCAGCACAGCAGTCATCGCTTTTGTGGATGGATTTAACCCGTGTTCGTTGTGGGTGCTATCCATTTTATTGGCGCTGGTCATTCATAGCGGCTCACGCACCAAAACGCTCATCGTCGGACTGACCTTTTTATTGGTGACAGCCGGCATCTACGGCCTTTTCATCGCAGGCCTTTTCAAGGTCTTTACAGTGGTCAGTTTCCTGGGCTGGATTCGGGTTGTTGTGGCAATCATCGCCCTGACCTTTGCAGCCATCAACATCAAGGATTACTTTTGGTACAAGGAAGGCATATCGCTCACCATTTCAGACCAGCACAAACCCAAAATCTACCAGAATTTTCGGGAGATTCTGAAAGGCGATAAATCCGTCTGGGCGCTGATTGGGGCGACGGTGGTTATGGCTGCCGGAATTGCGATTGTCGAACTGCCCTGCACTGCCGGTTTCCCAGTGCTGTGGAGCCAGTTGGTCGCCGCCCAAAATGTGGACAGTTTCACCTTCTCCCTGCTGCTTGGCGTTTACATCCTGATTTATCTTCTCGACGAGTTGATTGTCTTCGGGATTGCCGTAGTGACCCTGCGCGCCAGCAAAATGGAAGAAAAACATGGCCGCATCCTGAAACTGCTTGGCGGCGTGTTGATGGCGGCGCTGGCGCTGGTATTGCTCATCCGGCCTGAGTTCATGGAATCATTCAACGACTCGCTGATGGTTTTCGTGGGCGCATTCCTGGTCGCCGGGCTGATTTTGCTGCTGCACCGGACGATATTGCCCGGCCTTGGCATTCACATCGGCACAGAAAAACAAAAACCTAAACGTAAAAAGGGCAGATAAACTGCCCTTCTTGTCAGGTTTTGCTAAGCCGGTCGGGACATATCCTCGCCGCGCTGGCGAAGTTGCTGGAAATAATCTATCCTGCTGCCTGACCGCTGCCAAAGTTCGACGCGGCCGCGCCCATCGATTCAATCGCCACCTTGCTGATGTCGTTCGGGTCGTAGCGCACGGAGACTGGCGCGCC
>JAWOIR010000249.1:0-5031 GCA_046484545.1 Anaerolineales bacterium | reverse complement strand
TCCAATCCCGGATGGCTATGTATACGAGAAGATTCCCATGAACGAATGGCGGCTCTCAATGGAAATGGCCAAACGAGTCACGCCGGAACAGGTACAGGCTTTTGAGCCGATTGTCAAGGGACGCTACTATGTTTCGCCGGTTCTGGTTTTGTTCAGCAGTGTGCTGAACAAAATGCGCGGTGTGAAGGTGGAAGATTTTGCCCTGCGAGACGCCAAAACCAATGAAGTGGTAGCACTCGGTTTTACCACTGCCCAAACCCGCCCTGGAGGCAAGCATAATATTTCCATGAGCCTGAAACTTGAACACGCCGATCTGGTGCCTTTCCTGCTCCGGTTTATGCTTCACAAGGTCAAGAGTCATAACGCAAGCCATGGTGTGCAAACCTCGCTCTGGGAGTGGCGCTATTTCGCGTTGGATGAGCACATGAAAGCCGGTTTCGAAAAGCGCAAGGAAGGCCATCGCATGGGTCTGGCTTTGACATAACAACTCACCATGGCGAAAAAAGAGCGTAGTGCTTATTTTTACAGGATTCGAGTCCGAGATCAGCTTGATCAAAGATGGGCAGACTGGTTCGATGGTTTCCAAATGCAATCTGTTGGTGAAGACACCGTAGTTGCTGGTTATATTTCTGATCAAGCTGCTTTGCATGGCGTGTTGGCCAAAATTCGGGATTTGGGTTTGATGATCCTTTTGGTTGAGTATTTGGAGAACCATGTTGAAACGGGTGAAACATGAAATGGAAGCTATTTTTTATCTTCGGTTGTGTAGAGCTTTTGTCTGCTTGCCAAACATTGTCAGGCGTGCTCCCCCCCACAGCACAGGCCAACACGCCAACAATTCAGATCGAATCGCTGACATCTTCCCCACCCCGAACACCAACCACAGAAGGAGATGATATGCTCCTGAACTCAATCTTGATTCCATTGGGAAATCCCCCCACCCTCGATGGCACAATCTCGCCCGGCGAGTGGGAGCAAGCCGCTATAGAATTTTTTGCGGATAGCAGTCAATTATTACTGATGCAGGATGGGGAATTTCTGTATGTGGGCATTCGGGCCAATGAAACCGGGATGATCGCTGGAAATGTTTTCATCCAGCGTGGCGACGAAATCCACATTCTGCATGCATCCGCGGCTTTGGGGACTGCCATCTATCAAAAAAGTGAGGATCGATGGCAACAAATTCAAGATTTTTCCTGGCGCTGCCGGAACACCGGCAACAGTGAAGCTGCCCAGACTGAACGCGCTAAATTTCTTACTGAAGAGGGTTGGGTAGCCGCCAATGGGCTGATGGGAACCCCCAACGAATTGGAGTATCAAATCAAAATCCCGGATGGGGATTTCCGGTTGGCGGCAGTTTATATCAAAGCCTCCCCCCCTTACGAAAAAATCCCCTGGCCGCCACAACTAATAGATGACACGATCCTGCCAACCCCAGGCGGGCTCCCCGATTCATTTTACTTTTCACCAGCACAATGGGCCATGCTGGATTTATCAAAATAGCTGGAGTTAAAATAACATGATCCATTTGCTAAAGAACAACGCTTATCAACATATTCGGCCCCTTTACCAAAAACTAGAGGTTTTTCAACCAATGGTATCGGCGGTGCTGGATGGCATCCACCCGGGCAAGGTGTGGGTGGATAATCCTGACGATCCGCAGACGGCTTGCCTGGTTACTTTTCTGAGTGGAGGTGGAGCGGCTTGGTGTTTCCTAACAGGAAAACCCGACCATCTGGCGTTTAACGCCGCGCTCAATAAAGCCATATTTGAAGAAAAACTGCTCGGTAAAGATGTTGGGTTGCTCTTGTTAACCTGTATTCCGGAAAATTGGAACGCGCAACTGGAAATCGTTGGCAGCCCTCGCCAACCTATTCCTAGGCTTCGGCAACACTATGTTTGTCACCAATTAGCTTTTGGCTGGCAAAGCATTCAACCTAAAGGATACGGAATCGTTCCGATGGAAACTGATCTGCTTGGACAGGAAAATTTACAAATCCCCGATCCAGTAAAGGCCACTTTAGAAAAATGGTTAACGATTGAAGATCAACGCTTCCAAGATTATGGATATGTTGTTATTCACAAGGATCAGATCGTTTCTTGGGCCACCGTCGATTTTGTCAATTCTGGGGCAGGCGATCTTGGATTCGAAACCCTTCCTGATTTCCAGCGACGCGGCTTGGGGAGCATGGTCGCTGCTGTCACGCTAGAGCACGGCCTTGAGATGGGCATTGAAACCCACTGGACTTGCGCTAATGACAATATCGGATCATTGCGGACTGCTGAAAAGCTGGGTCTTATGCATGAACGGGGTTATACCATGTATCTTTTTGCTCTTGACATGTCGGAACACCTGGCTCAATTAGCGTATTCGCATCTCTCACGTGGCGAATTCCAGCAGGCAATCGACTGCTATGAACAACTCTTTGCCCAAAAGGCGGATGTTCCATCCTGGGCTTATTTTGACACAGCCCAGGCCTGGGCGTCTTTGGGAGAGGGCGAAAAAGCGCTCAAATATCTGCGAATAGCCGCAAAGAGCGGCTGGCCTGCGGTAGAAGAGACCGAACAGGCACCCGAATTTCAATTCCTGCACGATTTACCTGAGTGGAAGGAAGTTGTTGAGCATATCAAGCGGAATCGAAACTAAAGGAGAAACATCCTCGTGAAAACTCCTTTACTGCTTATGTTCTCAAAAGTTGGAAAAGGATCAAGTAATACCGATGCATAAAAAATCAAAGCAATTTTTCCGGGCATCAGGCCTCATTCTGCTGCTTATACTGGCGAGCGTTACCCTGTGGCGTTGGCTTAGCGCGGCGCCCAGAAAGCCAGCCTCAATCACAGCAGGAGATTACACCTATACAATAGAATACGCCGAATACCGCATCCAGCAGGCGATGAAACAAAAACACTTGCCCAGCCTTTCAGTTGTTCTCATTGATGATCAAGATACTATCTGGCAGGAATCTTTCGGAGTGGCCAACCTCGAAACGAATCAGCCCGCGGAACCAGACACGGTTTACCGGCTCTGGTCGGTTGCCAAGCCTTTTACCGCCATCGAAACCCTGCGGCTGGTCGAGGATGGGCTGGTTGATCTGGATACCCCCATCGCAGCATATATCCCCGGCTTTGCATTTCAGAGCCGCTTTCCAGATTCCAAGCCGATCACCGTCCGTAGCATCCTCATCCACCGCTCTGGCCTGCCGCGCAATGGCTGCCAGTGGGTTGAACTCAACCCGCACGTCCTGGCTGACCTGGTGGCATCGTTGGAGGATTGCTACCAGACATTTCCGGTCGGTTATCGCTACAAATACAGCAATGTGGGTTTCGACCTCCTGGGCTATCTCATTGAAGAAATGCGCGGGGAACCTTTTCCCGATTACCTGCGCGAAGATTTGCTACTCCCCATCGGGATGACAAACAGTGCCTTCCTGCGCGCACATCTCCCTGCTCAGTCGGAAGTGGCTCCCGGTTACGAGTTTTACGAAGGAGAGTACTACCCTTACGAACAAGGCGACATCACGAGTGTGCCATCAGGTAATTTGTACGCAACTCTCGAGGATATGGGGAAGTTTGTGAAGTTCATTTTGCGAGAAGGGAAAGTGAACGGGGCGCAGTTGATTGATCCCGCAACGCTCAAGGCGATGTTCGTTGAGCAGGCCTCGAGCAAGCGCGACCCGCAGCCCATGGGGCTGGGCTGGAAGACAACCCGTGTCCTGGGTTCCGAACTGCTGATCTGGCATGATGGCGGCCCCAGCGATGGCACCGGGGCTTTGATGGCCTTCCTCCCGGAACGGAAATTGGGCGTGGTTCTGATTGCGAATAGCACCACTTTTGATGGCGGTTTTTCGGTCCCGCTCGCCGTGGAAATCCTGGAGTTGATGCTGGAGGTAAAATACGGCCTGGCATCCCCACCGGAAGAAACCCCCACAACGGTAGAAGTCGAACGTGCCACCTTGGAACATTATGTTGGTAAATACATTGCCTTTGGCGAGGTGCTGGAAGTCTATCTAAAGGGGGATCAACTCAAAGGAAGCGTTTATGGGTTTTCCTTCAACCTGGATCCACTGAGCGAAACCCGCCTCCAGCCGCGCAACTGGCTGGCGGATATCGGCCTGACAAGCATCCTCGGAGCGCCGGTCGATTTGCGCCAGTTGAAAATCGAATTCATGGCTGGGGACGAGATCAGTTCCGACGCAATGATCATCCACCTGAGCGGATTCAGCTATGAATTCTGCCCCAAATATCCTGACATCGGCGAGATTCCCCGGCTTTGGGAGACACTTGCAGGCGAATATGATCTTGTTCCCCGCCTGCCATCGGGCTTGCCCGGTACTGAGATTCTCGGTCAGACCCGCATCTGGGTAGCAGATGGCGTACTACGGATGGCCGGCTTCGTCGGGCCGCTCTTGCCCATTAGTGAAAATGAGATCATCATTTTGAGCGGTGCCTTTGCAGGCGAAACAATGGTTTATGATCCTGAGACAGGCAGTATCTACCACCAAAATATTGTGTATCGCAAATAAACTATACATTCGGAAAAATAACAGTCAAAAAGAATGAGTACGCTCACGTACTCATTTTATACATCAACTGGGGGAAACAGTGTGTTACTGCCCCAGCGCCCGAATTTGACTGGCTCTACTGACCAGGCTGGCGAACTCCACCACTTCCGGATCATCCCACAAGACCGACGACAAGCGGTAGGCCTGCTCAACAAGTGGTCCAGGCAGGGGGGACAACCTGCCTGGGCCCATTCAAACAGGACGGCCTCGGTGACTCCACTGAGGCCGTCTTTTGGTAAGTCGTGATTGTGCATGGGACACCTCCTGAAAGTTGAGATGTCCCAAGGGGCTACAAAAATCCATCCTGTTTCTCAGAATCTGGGGTTGATTTTCGGCCTCGTTCTACTTCGATCGCCCGACGCGCCAAAACGTTGCCGGCCGGCACGACCGGTGCTATAATCTCGGCCGGGCCGCAACCAATACGCGCATCTGGGAGTGATCAACGGGATGACCGGCGACACCGCTTCAC
>JAWOIR010000088.1:0-5439 GCA_046484545.1 Anaerolineales bacterium | reverse complement strand
CTTTGTAGTTGCTGTAGGCAGCAACAGCCTCGTCGGCGGTCAGGTACTCACCAAGGGTGGCTTCGTAGGGGATGTACTGTTCTTCAATCGCCTGGTCGAGGTACTTGCCGAGGATTTCGAGGCTCGGACCGGCAACGTAGGACATCCACTCAACTTCATTGGCATCAGCCTTGGCGCTCGAGAAGGCCAGTTCGCCGTTCTTTTCAGCCAGTTCGCCGACGGCAATCATGTACCAGGAGGCGTTACCGAAGCCGTATTCAGGCCACATGGTGAACACGTTCAGTTCGGCGTCCAATTGCCAGAAGTCAGTGTAGTATTCGATGGTGAAGGGGCTGGTGGATGTGATGCGGAAGCCCTTGAAAGCAGACAGGTAGCTGTTCAAAGGAGAAACAGTGGCCTCATCAAAGATGGCGCTGGCTTCTTTGGCGCGGTCAAAGCGGATGATTTCGCGCATCAGGAAGTCGGCAGGCGAGAACTTGGTGCCATCGTGCCACATGACGGTGTCAAAGTGGTCGGCAGGGTAGGTGACAACGCTCCTGCGCAGGGCGGTCTGGCCTTCGGGGAACTTCTCAGCAGAGGTGATGAAGACCTGGTTTTCAGCATCCCAATCGACGAGAGCGTCATCAGGAACAACGATTTCATCAGCGAACTCAAGCTCAACCCAGTCAAGGGTCGCGCCAACGGGCAGGCCGGTTTCAACGGTCACTACAGCGGTGGCAATGCGGCTGGGCCAGGCCAGGCCGGTGAACGGGTCAGAGAAGACACCGTAGTCGCTGATAATGCGCTTGGGGGCAGTATCGAAGACCCAGTTCGAGCCGGCAACGGGGTTCCACGGTTCGGTCAGAACATCGGCCAGCGCGTAAGTCAGGTTGCCGCCTTCCTGGCCGGTGAAGCGCAGGGTGAAGCCTTGCAGCTGACCGCCCTGGAGACCACCGGCAAGGTCAGAAGCGACCTCGATGCCCTGGTTCAGCGGGGTGAAGGAAGTCTGGTCGACAACCCAAACGCGGATGGAATCTTCCATGCTCAGGCGCAGGGCCTCGGCAAAGAGTTCGCGGCGTTCTTCAAGGGTGGTGTAATCGGCATTGGACAGGCGCACCGTGAGTTCATAGAATTCTTCGGTGTTTTGGTAAGCCTGCCAGAGCGGGAAGCCCAGGCCGTCGGGGGTGTAGAAGAAATTGAAGTTGTCGCCGTCATCGCGGGAGACCAGGGTAGTAATCCAGCCACCGGTGTAGATGTGGAAGAGGCCGTCAGCCGGGTTGCCCGAAATCCAGATGGGCGAGGCTTCGGAAGCGCTCTTGTAATCGCGGAAGACTTCGAAACCGATATCTTCGAGCTGGTCGGCAACATAGTCGCCGATGCCGATACGGGTCAGGTCGCCGTCGTTACGGATGAGGATGTTGATGACAACCGGCTCGCCATTGAAGTTCCACTTGTCGCCAACCAATTCGGCGCCCATCTCAACCATTTCAGCGTCGATGAGTTCCTTGGCGCGCTCAGGATTGTAAGCATACTGGGCTTCCAGTTCGCGGGCAACATCAGCCAGCAGGGCGTAGTCGGGGAAGGCGCTGTTGATGGCGAAGAACTTCGGCACAGCCAGGCCGCCATAGACTTCCTGAACGATGAAATCGCGGTCGATGAGCAAGTTCATGGCTTCACGAACAGCGGGAACCGCGAAGGGGTTCAGTTTACCGGTCGAATCTTCGAAGACGGGGCCAACCGGGTTGAAGGTCAACTCATAGTAGCCACCGAAAACCATCTGGGTCTGCAGACCAGCGGCCTCAGCAGCCCGCAAATCTTCGGGACGGCCCAAGCTGCCAGCGAACAGGTCAATCTGGCCAGCCTGCAGTTGGGTAACAACCGCATCGGCAGAAACAGCGACCATGGTAATCTGGTCGAGCCAACCGCCCTTACGGGTGGTGCGAGGAACAGGAGTGGGTTCCGGTTCGGGTTCCGGTTCCGGTTCTTCGGCCGGGGCAGCAGGTTCAGCCGGGGCAGCCGGGGCAGCCGGTTCGGCCGGGGCGGGAGCGGGGGTATCCGCCGGGCCACAGGCAGCGAGGACCATGCTGGCAATAATCAGCAAGCCAAAAACAAAGGACAAACGTTTCATAAGCATTGTATTTCTCCTCCTGAGAAATTTAGAACGGGTGGATTGGATACAACAAAGTTAGGGAAGAACATGAAGGGTTTTATCTTGCCGTCAATCACCTCCTTCTCAGATGATTTTCCCATGCCAGCGAACTGGCAAAAAAGGAAGGCTCTTTAGAACATCACTATAGCATAATGATTTTAGATAGTCAAGAAAATTATTTGGGTTCTCTGTTATTTGTCGCGAAGAAGGTCGCATTCTGGTTTGAGTTTGCACCGGTTTTGGCTGGATAAGCGCTTAAGGCTGGCGGCAGGATGGGTCAAAATCCCATTCTGCCAGATTCCATAAATCAAACACCCTGTTGGGAGTCAGGTTAAAGTTGCACATATCCGGGCGGGTAACAGCCACTTTCAAGCGCGCATACAAGGGAACGGAAGGCAGGTCGTTGGCAAAGATGGTTTGCAGGCGGGCATAGTTGTCCTGGTAGGCGGGCTGTCCGGGCAGGCTGCGGCGGGCTTTCTGGCAAAGCGCATCGAAATCGGGATTCCTGTATCCCATGACATTCATCCCCAGCCATTGATTGGCCGCAGAAGGGATTTCAGCCTCGGTATAGTACAGGCAGGAAGGCTGGCTGCCAAAAGCACCGACGGCATAAACAGCCATGTCGAACTGACGCCCAAACAAGGGGCCATCCGGCCCGGGCGCGTACAACGTGTTGACAGGCAGGTGGCTGACCTCGACGCCAATACCACACTCGCGCAGCGAAGCCGAAAGTATTTCGGCAACCTGACGGCGCTGGGTCGTTTCGCTGGTCTGGTAACGCAACAGGAGTGGGATGCCATCCGGCACACCCTGGACACCGCTGGAGATGCGCGGCGTATCAGGGTTTCTGTCCGCGTCGAGCCAGCCCGCTTCTTCGAGCAGGGCAATCCCCTGGTTGGGGTCGAAGGGATAGGATGCGGTTTGCGCGCTATGAGCCAAATAAGCGGTGTCAATAAAAGTATTCGGCACATAACTCAGCCCTAAAAGGACTTCGTCAACCACGCGCTGGCGGTCGAGGCAATAGGCAATTGACTGGCGGGTGCGCACATCGGCAAAGAGATTGGAACGGTCGCCCAGGTCGATTCCATCGTCGTAAGAGGCCGGGCGGATGCCAAAATCGAGCCTTTCGATAACGTTGGTATGCGTAATCGCAACCTTGACCGCGCTTTGGGTTTCCATTTCGAGCAGCAATTCGACCTGGCTCTCAAGCCGCAGGCTGGAATCAAGGAAATCGCATTCGCCGGAGGTCAGCGCGCCAATGCCGCTCTCGCGGTCGGGCATGAAGCGGAAGGTCAGGAACTCAAAAGCCGGCAGGCCGTCTTCGGCGCGGAAGTAGTTGGGATTTTTGCGCAGGCGAATCCATTCGCCGCGAGTCCAGTCCTCGAAAACATAAGGTCCCCAGCCCAGCGGCGGACGGGATTCAGACTCAGCCTCAGCCAGTTCGGCAGCGGGGAGGCTACCCCAGGCGTGGAAGGGAAGCGGCGGCCAGAAATTTTCGGGGTAGGTTGGGTCGATGAAGCCCGGTCGTCCCCACCACTGAATGGTAAGTTCGTCCACCGCTTCGTAAATTTGGGTGCGGTCAATCTTGTATTTGGAGACAGGGGTTGCAGGGTCCGAGGCGGTGCGAAAGGCAAACAGCGAATCTTCAGCGGTCAGGGGCTGGCCGTCTGACCACAACACTTCGGGCAGGATGCGGAAGGTGACAACCAGCTGGTCCATTTCGACTTCGCCGCTGCCGCTGTAACGTTCGGCGCAGGCCAGGTCGTTGCAGCCTGCCGGGAAATATTCGGCCCCGGCATCGAGCAGGATGACTTCGTCACTGGTGTTAACAATCAGGTCGCCGCGTGTGACCGTGACGGGCACGAGTTCGGCATCCCCGTTTTGCAGGCTGGGGATAATTTCAAGGATGACAGGCTGGTAGCCGTCCAGGAAAATGTCGATGGGGCCGTCATACAGGGCGGCCTGCACACTGCGTGCGGCCAGGTTGGGGTTGGCATACGGGTAAAGGGTATTTGGCTCCTGTCCCAGGCAGATGATAAAGGACTTGCTCTCAGGTTGGCTGGAATCAGGCATTTCGGGTGTGCCAGATTCGAGGGTTGGCGTGGCCGGCGGCGGGAGCGGGGTTTCAGCACCCGGAAGCGGAGCGCTGCAAGCGGCAAACAATAAAGCAAGCAGCAAAAAGCCTGGGATAAGTTTTAGGTATCGGCGTTTCATCAAATTCACTCCTATGGCGAGGGAAGGGTTTCTTTAAAAAGCAGGGAATACCCACGCGGGTATTATATAACACAAGCAGGCAGTTTTGACGGGCTGGCAGGCTGACAAAGATATTTGTCGTAAAGAAGGCCGCATTTTTGGGGACCTATCACGGGAATTTCTAATATTACAGCGCAAAGTTCCAGAAAAATCCCGAAAAATGGTTGTGCGTGGGGGCGTGCGCCCACGCACAACCATTTTTCGGTTATCTCTGAAAGTGAATGCGTAGCAGCAATGCAACCTTGCGCTGTAATACTAAAGAACCACAAAATATCAGCGCAAGGTGTAAAATCAAATCAACCATATTCAGTACTTCACGAAAGTTGGAAGAATTTCCGATTTTTGGTGTGTATAGCGAGCCGCAAACGCGCGCTCGCTATACACACCAAAAATCGGGCTCTTGCAAAATATTCGTGTTCTATTGATATTTTGTATTTTTTCTCTCCAGGAGGAATCCATGCTCAAAGAATTTCGTGATTTCGCCGTGCGCGGCAACGTGATTGACCTGGCTGTGGCCGTCATCATCGGCGGGGCCACCACCAGGGTTTCAGACTCCACCAGCACCGCCAATGAACCCACCACCTGAAGGTAGCCGCCAACTCCCAGCTCCGTCACGCCCAGACTCTGGGGAGAGGAGGGGTCGGCCAGATCGAGAATCTCCAGGCCGAACCCGTCGAGGGCCACGTAGGCCAGACCGTCCTTGAGGACCACACCGTCAGCCCAGCGCTGCGGGCGGTAGACGGCGACGAGATCAGGGGTCACGGGGTCCGAGATGTCGAGGATCTGGATGTCGCCCACGGCTGTGGCGGCCACCAAGCTGCCCTCGGCCGAAAGCTCTTCCGGGTTCGAAACGCCCGCGTACAACCGGGCCGTAATGATCCCTGTCCCTGCGGCAGTGGCAAGAAGTATAAGAAGTGCTGCGGGGCGAGTGGTGCTGGTTCATCGGCAGTCCGCAGGCAGCCGGTCAGTCTAGATGCTGCCATCGTCGCTTTCGAATCTGGTCGTTACGCGGCGGCAGCCGAGGCCGCCCAGAGCTTCACGCGGGTCCATCCCAATGA
>JAWOIR010000174.1:0-8154 GCA_046484545.1 Anaerolineales bacterium | reverse complement strand
GGCACTGACTGGTATTATCGCCAGTCGCGGCTCGAATCTTGTGCATGATATTCTCACATTCGTGCAAGGCAAAGCCAAGAGCCAGCCATCCGAGCCGGAAGCCTACGGATAATCCTGTCCGGCATCTTCAATCCAAGACGAACATCCCGAAGGTAGTCAAAAACCTTCGGGATGTTCATTTCAAAAAGGCTCACTGATATTTGCCATAAAGAAGGCCGCATTTTGGGGTGAGAGAGCGCACCGCAAACGCTCTCACCCCAAAATGCGGGGACTTATCACGGGAATTCCCAAAGAACCTTCAAAAAACGAAACAGCCTCCCCGCAAGGAGGGAGGCTGCTCAAAAAGGTGGTCACAAATCGTTTTTATCGCCAGGTGACACCTTCTTTTTCACGCGATTTAGCGGCCATGTTCATTGGCTGGTAACTTGGCTCGGCGCGGCTGCGTAGCGGGGTGGATGCTTCCGGGCGGGCCATCGGGCGCGGCGCACTGCGGACAACCGAAGTGGAGCGCTGCGAGGAGTAGTTGGTCGCCGGGCGTCCCTGCAATTTTGCCAGGTCAATCGAGAACAACCGCTCACCAGCCATGGCAAAGGAACCGATAATCAGGATGCGAATCAGCCAGACCATGACAGCAACGAATGCCGGCACAAAATTGCTGACCATGTCCCGTCCGACAATGGCGGAGCCCATGGCATTGTGGTTATTGATAGCCACCGAAATGCCCCACCAGGTCAGGATGGCGTTCATGGTCGCAGCCAGCATCCAGGCCCCGAACAGGTACCAGATTTCGGCGGGTTGGTCCTGGCCCTGTTCGGGCGTAAACAGGCGCGCAATCCCGGCAAAGTCAATGGCGCAGAAGGCAATCGAAAGGATGGTCGCCCAGCGCAAACCCATAAACATGAGATTGGCGCCAAGCACATCGGTCAGGGCAAAGTCGGTGGTGGTGTAGTTGAAAACTTCAAAGGCCACCAACGCTAACAGCAGGATGCTGCCAAATAATGCCCCGCGATTCCTGTCCATGCCGCGAAAGGTAGCTTTGAGATTGATGGGCGGTTTAATCATGGCGATTACTCCTTTTGTGTGCATACAGTTAATCGAACAACTGTTCTAAATATAGAACAAATATTCTGTTTTGTCAATAGGCAATTTAGGCAAGACAGCCCCATAAACAAAATCTCCCCGCTCGTTGCTGCCAAACAGTGAGCGGGGATAAATATGGCTGGAAAATAAGCTTCCGGCAAGGCCTGGCGGTCTTATCCTGGGGCAATTTGTTTCATTTCACTCAGGAACGTTGTCAACCGCGCATGGTCCTGGTAGAGATGAGATTTAATCCCCAAGTGTTGAGCGGCTTGAACGTTGGCTGCTGAATCATCAACATAAATGATGTACTCGCTCGTTAGCCTAAGCCGCTTCATCACTTCCTTGAAATAAGCCTTGTCTGGCTTGGCTGCTCCCAACTCGCTGGAATTGAATATGCCGTCAAACAGGCCATCCAGCCCATGGCTGCTCAAGTCCTGGTTGAGGCGTGTGGTGGCATTGGTAGTCAAAAACACTTTGGCTTTGGGAAAATGCGCCTTGTAGATTTTGAGTATTATTTTGTCAATCCGAACTGTGGAATCCGTCCAGGCAGCGACAAGCTCATTTGACAATAATTCGCCTATCTGATTCGATAGCCTGGCTTGAACCAGGCCGCGCCATTGGTTGTCTGATATTTTTCCGGTAATGACTTGTGACAACAAGGTTTTTTCAAAAGATATGGAAAACAAATGCCCGCTTTTCAAGCCCAGGCTGGCTTCTTTTCGGTGCAAAACACCCGAATTCCAATGCCTGATGACGCCATCCAGGTCGGTAAGAATTACTTTTACTGGATTCATTTTGTAATTCAGCTCAATTCCACGGTTGCGCCCACTCTTGCAGCACGGTGTAATCGGCGATGCTGATGCGCCGGTTCTCGACCAGGATGGCGCCGCTGCGTTCCAATTCGCGCAGGGAACGGGCAACCACCTCGCGCACTGTCCCCAGCCGGGCGGCAATTTGTTCCTGTGTCCAGCGCGCGCCGCCCTGTCCGCTCAACTCGTGGGCCGGGATTTCGTCAATCAGCCGCGCCAGGCGATGCGTAATTTGCAAAAAGGCCATTTCCGAAGTCATCTTCACCAGGTGGCGCAACATCTTGCCCAAACTGTTGATGATGCGCAGCGCGTATTCGGGGTCGCTCTCCATCAACAGGCGCACCGCCTCGGCCTCCACCACCCAGACGCTGGCTGCCTCCAACGCCTCGACATTGACCGGGTTCTCGCCGCCGTCGAAGACCGGCACTTCGTTGAAGGTCTCACCCTCCTGGACGACGCGCAGGATGTGCTGGCGACCTTGCGGCGAGACGCGAAAAAGTTTTACACTGCCCGATTCCAGGATGTGCAGCCCGGCGCACGGGTCGCCCTCCCAGAACAGGGCCTCACCCCGCTCGAACTGGCGCAGGCTGGTGTGCAGGGACAATTCTTCGAGCGATTTTCCCCCCAATCCCTGGAAAAACATGTTCTTACTCAAAATGTCGATTTTTTTCTGGCGTTCAATGCTCAAAGTTTTCATACGATTAAGAAGCGTCTCCTAACAACGCCAAATCCTGCCCACGGTCGATTTCCCATGGATAAACGATATATGCCTCGGTGACATCGGCATAATAATCGGGGCGCACCGAACCAAACAAATTGCGATACGGGTTAAAATGCAACACGCAGGTTTCCGGGAATCCGCCCGCCGCCGAGACGCGATTTTTGACCGCCGTAATCGTCCGCCCCGAACCCCAGACATCGTCCACAATCAAAACCGAACGTCCGCGCAGGTTTTCATCCGCTGGGAATTGGATAAACTGCGGCCAGGCCATGAACTTCTGCTGCTCATTGGTCTGCTCAAACGGGAAGTCCACCGCCGCGGTCAGGATGTGGGTCAGGCCCATCGCCTCGGCCAGCATCCCGCCGGGGACAATGCCCCCGCGCGTAATCATCACCATCGCTGTAAACTCACGCCGGAATTGCGGCATCATCTGGTGGATAAGTTTGTCAACATCTTCCCAGGAAAGCACGATTCTTTGTGGACTCATAAACAACTCTCGCTATACTTATTCTTAAGTAGAAGTGCCGCGAAATTGGCTATTGGGACGGTATTGTAAAGCCGTCCCAATAGCCAATTTCGCGGATTCTCCCCCTTCCCAGCGGGAAGGGGGCAGGGGGATGGGAGAAAAAACTTTTTCAAGCATAGATGAATTATAGCGGTTCAATCGTCAACAACTTCTTCGTCCTTGGCAACAGGTAAGCTCGGTAGCGCTGGCCCTCAATCAAGGCCGTATAGGCCTCCTGGCTGACCTGGAATGACTGTTCGCCAATCACATAATAAAATACCGTCCGGCGGCTGCGGCGTCCGCTGGTAGTGCGTTTTCGCTTGCCTCCCACACCCTCAACCACAAGTGGCACATGCGCCATATAATCTGCCAGGCCGGTGAACATCATCCAGGCGCCAAATGCCCCGAAAATCAACAGGAAGATACCCGGCATAATCCAGGATTCCAGCCCAATCCCCTCGCTGGCAAACAGCACCAGTGCGATAATCCCAAGCGGCACTGCCCCAAAGATAAGACCGCCCAGGATATTGGGCAACCCCTTGCGGCGCTGCTCCTCGGTCAGCTCGCCGTTGCGGTTACGTTCCAGGTCTTGCAGGTCGAATTTATTGGCCTGGGCCAAAATCTCCAACAACGAACTGCGCGCCCGCGCCGGGCTGGCCTCGAAGGCCTCCTCGGCAGAAAGCACAAATTCGCTTTCCTCCAAATACTGAAATCGATAGGTCGAACCCGGCTTCAGCCCGCCGATATTCGTGCTAGCAGGCAGCAACAAATCCCGCCCGCCGGCGCGCGCGATATACTGTCCCTTGTCGAAAGCCAGTTCCCCTTGTGCATGGCGCACCGCTCGATTTTCACGGTCACGGCGCAGGGCTTGCAACCGCCGAATACTGCCATAAAACTTTACAAACTGGGTGGCGAACACGACCAGGATGATGAGTCCAAACACAATGATAAAAATCGCCGGAACCAGCACATTCTGGCCCTCGCCCATTAGCATAAAAAACGGCACAAAGCACACCAGCGGCATCAAAATCATGAAGACCGCCACCAGCAGACAGCCGCTCTGCCATCCCAGGCTACCCATCAGCCGTGAATATTGTGCTTCGGTAATTTCGCCACGCTGGTTGGCCTGCCAATCCTGCTCGTCGAGCAAGTTAACCGGGCTTGGGACAAGAAAATTCATCATATCGCACCTCGCTCAAAATATTATAGCAAACTGACCGGCTCCACTTCAAGCCGCCAGCCGGGCAAATTTTGATTTCTCAGCAAACTGGCCGGGTCTGGCCCGCGCAGGACGATTTGCCAGCGATACAAACCGGCAATTTTTGGAAATGGACAGGGAAGCGGCCCAATCATCTCGGTCTGGAGACGGCCCTCGCGCTCCATCCAGACCTGTAATTGGGCTGCCATTTTACGGGTCTCCTCCTCGGCCCGGGCCGGGTCCTGCTCCCGCCGTTCCAGACGCAGGATGCGCGCGAAAGGCGGATACCCCAACGCGCGCCGATTCGCCAATTCGTCGGCGTAAAAACCGCTGAAATCGTGTCCCGCCGCCCGTTGGATGACCGCGTTCTCCGGCTGGAAGGTTTGCAAGACGACCTTGCCGCCTTTGTGCGAACGTCCCGCCCGCCCGGCCACCTGCGTCAGCGTCTGGAAGACGCGCTCCGGCGCAAACGGGTCCGGCAGGTTCAACCCGACCTCGGCCAGGATAATGCCCACCAGGGTCACATTCGGCAAATCCAGTCCTTTGGCGAGCATCTGCGTCCCGACCAGCACATTGGCCCTGCCGTTGGCAAAATGGGTCAGGATGATTTCGTGGGCATCCTTCTGGCGGGTGGTCTCCCAATCCCAGCGCAGCGGAATCGCCGCCGGGAATAGGCGCGTCACCTCGCTCTCGACCTTCTCACTCCCCAGCCCAAACGCGCGAATGTGCGGACTCTTGCACTGCGGACAGGTCTTCGGCATCTGACGGCTATACCCGCAGCGATGGCAGTATAGCCCTGTTGTGTATTGGGTTGCAGGTTGGAAGGTTGAAGGTTGAAGGTTGGAAGGCGCTGCCCTGACTGGCGAAGCCGTGTCGAAGGGTTGAAAGTTCTTTTCTTGCGTATGATATGTCAGCGGAGTCTCGCAGTTTGGGCATTTCATCGTATGCCCGCAATTTCGGCAAAAGACATAAGTCGCCGTGCCGCGCCGGTTGAGGAAGAGAATCGCCTGCTCGCCGCGAGAAAAGGTCTCGGCCAGGGCTTCGGCCAGCGCCCGGCTGAAAATCTCGCGGTTGCCGGCCTGCAATTCCTCGCGCATATCGACCACCTGCACAGGCGGCAACTCAAACTCGGTCGATTGCTCACCAACAGATAGGCCAACCCGCTCCGGCAGTTCGAGCAGTTTCAACTGGCCTTGATCGGCGCGATAACGCTGCTCGACCGTCGGGGTGGCCGAACCCATCAGGCAGGCCGCGTTGCATATTTGGGCATAAGCCTCGGCCGCGCTGACGGCGTGGTAAAACGGCGGCTCGGACTGATAATACGAATTGTCGTGGCACTCGTCCAGCACAATCAGGCCGATGTCTTTAAAGGGCGTAAACAGGGCCGAGCGCGCTCCAATCAGCACAGAAATCTGCCCACTGCGTGCCCGCCGCCAGGTGTCGAAGCGTTCGCCGTCCGAGAGTTTCGAGTGCAGGATACCGACCTGCCCCGGAAAGCGCGACATGAAGCGGCGCACGGTTTGCGGCGTGAGCGCGATTTCCGGCACCAGAATCAAAACCTGCCTGCCGTTTTTCAAGGTCTGCTCGGCGGCGCGCAGGTAGATTTCGGTCTTCCCGGAGCCGGTGATGCCATGCAGGAGGAATGGCGTTGAATGTTGAATGTTTAAAGTTGAAAGAATTTGTGCAAGGGCGTCTTCTTGCGCCTGTGTGAGTTGGAACTCATGCCCTTTTTTCTCGTTACTCGTCACCTTCTCCAGCGGGTCGCGCCAGATTTCAGTTTCACCCAGGACGATTAACTCGCGTTCGGCCAGTTCCTGCAAATCAGCCAGGTTGCATCCGCTGGCGGCGTAGGCCCACGAGACGTTGACGGCTTCGGCTTCGTTTACCAGAAATTCGAGCGCGGCGCGGCGGCGTGTTTGGGTGGCTTCAGTTTTGCCCAGGTCGTCCATCGCAGCCTGGGCGGCTTCGGGAGTGACGGCCAACTGTGCGGTGCGGACAAATTTCGCGCGCGCAGTCGGCGGCGGCAGGACGCTGGTCTTGCCCAGGACGCCGCGCCGCACCAGCGCCTCGGCGGATTTGCGCCAATCGACGCGCGCAAAGTGGCGCTCGATTTGGCGTCCGCGCAGGGGGCCGCGCCCGGTCAGCAGGTTGACGATTCGGGTTTGGGTGGGGGAGAGTTCGAGGTGGGCGGTTTCCCGAGCGAAAAGGGTGTAGAGCGTGTCGGCTTGCTGCGAGAGGCCGGGCGGCAGCATCAGGCTGATGATGGCGGCCAGCGGGCTGAGCGTGCTTTCAGACAGGTGAAAGGCCAGGTCGAGTTGCTGCGGCGTCAGGGCGGGCAGTGGGTCCAACAGCGTGGAAATCGGTTTGGGGTCTGCCACGGCAGGTTGGGTGGGCAGCGCGGTCACGACCCCCTGCACGGTCTGACGGTTAAACGGAACCGTGACCAGGCAGCCAGGGACTATTTTGGCGGACATGTCCCCCGGAATGGCATAGTCGAAAACGCCGCTCAGGGCGGGAATATTGACGGCAATACGCGCAAAAGACATGCGCTGATTATAATGCCCGCGAGAGGTAGTTTAATCAAAAAAGAGCCGTTTGGATTCGGCTCTTTTTATTTTTTGTCTTGGGAGGTATGGTAATTTATTTACTGGCCAGGGGACTAGGACCGCCAGCGCTTTTCTTCTGGCGATAGGTGATGCGTCCACGCGTCAGGTCATATGGGGACATTTCGACTTTAACGCGGTCGCCCAACAGGATGCGAATGTAATACTTGCGCATCTTGCCTGAGAGATAAGCCAATACTACGTGGTCGTTATCGAGTCGCACCCGAAATTGTGTGCCGGGCAGGGCCTCAATTACCAGACCTTCGACGACAATTTTATCGTCTTCTTTTGCCATACATACCTCCTGCGTACTGCAATCCTATTCGTAGGATTTTACCTGTCGTCTCTTGAGACGGCGAATAGCCTTTTTATCATCCATGCGACGCTGCTCACTCTTGGATACAAACCAGCGCTTGCGGCGCACGGTGCTTAAAATTCCGCTCTTGACGACTTTCTTGCGAAAGCGTTTGAGCAGTTGGTCTTGTGATTCGCTTTGGCGTAAATATACTGCGGTCATTGCTATTTCACCTCCCCTCTATTCAAGGGATTACCCGTTGCGGGTATTATAAAAAAACCGGCGATTGTCATAGACACAGCCGGGCAGGGGACAAGACGACCAGAAAATACATCTTCCAGAAAACTATTTGCTCCTGCACAACTCCCTTCTCGGCTTGAAGTTAAAATCAACACAACAGGGGTTTGCCTATAACAATCAAATTATACTACAAGCAGGGGGGATTTGGAAGGCTTTTTTGGGCGGTTCTCTGATATTTGCCGTGAAGGATGCCGCATTTTGGGGTGTGAGCGCGCGTACGCGCGCTCACACCCCAAAATGCGGGAGTTTATCAGCAGTGCCATATTCTTTTCGCGAAAAAGCCATATGAGAATCCGTTATTTCTCATCACTCCCCATAAACTCCTCGGCGGTGGCGTGGCCGGGCTGCGAGATGCCTTCACGTTTGAACACTTTCCACACGGTCAGTAGGATGATTTTGACGTCCAGCCAGAAAGACCAGTTGTCCACATACCATACGTCCAGGGCGAATTTCCCCTCCCAGGTCAGGGCATTGCGGCCATTGACCTGCGCCCAGCCGGTGATTCCGGGCAATACGTCATGCCGGCGCATTTGTTCGGGCGAGTAGCGTTCCAGGTATTGCACTAAAAGCGGACGCGGCCCCACCAGCGACATTTCGCCGCGCAGGATGTTGAACAGTTCAGGGAGTTCGTCGAGGCTGCTCG
>JAWOIR010000078.1:0-5223 GCA_046484545.1 Anaerolineales bacterium | reverse complement strand
CATCCTGGTCACCATGATAGTAGGGCCACAGCAACTGATCCAGCCTGCCTGGCGAGACCGAGTAGCCATGACCCTCGATGTGCACTGCCAAGTGGGCCAGGATCATGGCTTGCAGCGCCTCAAAGAGGTTGCGCGCGGGGTTGGCCGGGACGTGATGGCAGGCGGTGGCTACGCGACGCAGCGCTGCCGCACGGATAGGGTCAGTAGTGGCCTCGGCAGCTCGCTCGGCGGCTGATGCATAACGCTGCGCCCAGTGTATGACCGCGCGGCAAGCGATGGCGCAAGCGCGGCGGTAGATGGCTGCTTCCGAACCGTCGTCGTCATAGCTCTCTGCTTCGGTTATGACGTCATTTAGGCCTTTGGATAGCAGACGTCCATTGTCAATGGTCAGATGTCCGATGCTGCTTCCGGTGTTGGTGGCTCGATCTCGCCAGAAGTCGCGCAAGCTATCGGGGATAGCGTCGCCAGCCAGCATGCCAGAGAACCAGGGGTGTTCCACGAGCGCCTGTCCAGGCACACTGAAGCCATACTCTGGCAATAGCATCCAGGCGCGTGGCGTGGATGATGTGTTTCCCGCCAAGATTGGATTGCTCTCCAGATCGAGGGTCATGTGGCCAAGGATATGATCTAGCGCCTTAGCGCGACGGATGGGTAAGGGGGCATCGGCGTACCTCTTGTATGCTTCCGTGACCAGTTCGGCGCGCTCGAGGCATATTGTCTCTGGAGCGGTCAGCAATCGCTCTCGTGCTTGTATGACGATGCTTCGCATGGATTGGCTCCTTTTTTACAAGCGGGCTGAATTCTATCACCCACTTTTCTATCGGTCAAGCATTTTTGCTATCTTTTTTGATAACTCACACCTCTTCGACTCGATGACTTTTTAGCGCAAGCAAATCTATTTGCTTGCAGTTGAACAAAATCGCCGGGCTTTCCACTTTCAAGGCAGGGATAAGGATGGCGGTCAACGAAGAATCATAAATGGGCATAAAGTCGCGCGCATCTTCAGCCATGATGGCCGAAGACTCGAAACGACCGGCCCACTCCAGAGTGCCAACCAAATCATAAATCGGGGTCGCAATGCGAACAGAATGCTCCGAGATACGCGAAGAACTAACTCGCAGAACTGCCTGAGACCCCAGGTCTTCACGCCGCATCAGGCAAATTGCAAACAATTGTGACTTGAGAACCTTTACCACCTGATAATGGTCAACCAGTTTGGTCGGCATGTGCAAGCGCGCCAAGCGCGCATCCTGAATTTCGGCAAAAGAACTGCTCGGGTCGTTCAGGAAGCCCATCACGCCAATCGAAGGCACCGCAATCTTGCCAACAATACGGTAACTTGGTGTAAAGAAATCAGCAGAAATGTACCGGTTTGTGCCGGTAGGCGGGTCCATGGCCATAAGGAATGCTCGCTATTCTGTGGGAGGCGCAAAATGGTCGCTGCGACGGCGCAGACGCGGACGAAGCAAGCGCGGCTTATGATTGTTATGGCCAGCGCTAGGACTGAGCAGCGTCGAAAGCCAGTTGACCGCCCGGCTGTCATATTCACGCCGGCCACACACATCACACACCCAGGCCGGGAAATTCGGAACCATGACCAGTTCCTGGTCCAGCCAGGTGAAGTAAGTCATAAACTGCAAATTCATAACGCCTGCCTGGCATTGGTGACAGGTGTAAGCAGGTTGTGAATTCGAAGCGGCCTGCAAATCGGCTCTCATGCAAGGGACTCCTGTAAGATAGACAGACTTGCACTCGCGCCCAGACGGTTGGCTCCGGCCCGAATCAGCGCCTGGGCATCGGCCAGAGTGCGAATGCCCCCCGCCGCTTTGACACCCATCTCCGCGCCAACAACGCGTCGCATCAGGTCAACATCCTCCACCGTCGCGCCGGAAGGCCCGAAACCGGTTGAGGTCTTGACGAAATCGGCTCCGGCGGCCTTTGCCAGCAGGCAGCCAAGAACCTTCTCACGCTGGGTCAGGTAACACATCTCCAGGATTACCTTGAGTTGGGCATCGTGCGCATGGCATACCTCGGCAACCGATTTGATATCTTCATGCACCAATGGCAGGGCATTGGCCTTGAGCGCGCCAATATTGACAACCATATCAATCTCGGTTGCGCCCGCTTCAATTGCCATGCGGGTCTCGACCGCCTTGAAGGAGGGCAGGTGCGCACCCAACGGGAAAGAAATCACCGAACACACACCAACCCCGCCGCGTAAAACGCCAGCCGCCAACGGAATATAAGCCGGATTGACACAAACCGTCGCAAATTGATGTTCGTTTGCCTCCTGGCACAATCTCATCACCTGCTCCACCGTTGTTTCGGCCTTCAGGGCGGTATGGTCAATCCAGGACGCAATTTCGGCGCCCCTTGGCAGGGTCAACGGCGGCGGCGCAGGCGGCAACTCCTGTAAATAAAGTTCTGCTTGCGCAAGGATGTTTTTTACGTCAATCATTGGCTCGCCTTTATTAAATCAACATGGTCCAATAAACTCCAGTGCTCAAAAGGCCAGTACACCAGCACCGCCTTGCCAACGACCTTTTCTGCGGGCAATGTTCCCCAGGAATGCGAATCCGAAGAATCGTTGCGGTTATCACCCAGGACAAAAAAATTATTCGCAGGCACAACCCAAGTCCCATTATAACTTGGCGCAGTCGCAATATATGGCTCAGCCAACGCAACACCATTAACAAACACCGCGCCATTGGCGATGCGCACTTCGTCGCCGGGCAGGCCTATCACACGCTTGATTAAATCCTGTCGGGTCAGTTCGAAGTGAAAAACAATAATATCACCGCGTTCCGGTTTTCCCAAACTGTACGACAGGCGATTTACCAGCACAAAATTGCCATCCTGCAAAGTCGGCAACATGCTCGAACCTTCCACGCGCACGCGGGCGGTCAGGGCATTGATAACCAGGAAAAGCACAGTCGCCAGTAAAACGGTTTCTAAAATATCGTATGCGAGTTGATACCAACCAGCCCGGCCATCGCTCTCGGTCACATCACTGGCTTCAGGCGCGGGCGCATTTATTTCTGTAGCGAATTCTTCCAAAACTGCCTCCGATGATGCCCGATTATACCGCTAAACCCGCCCCCAGGCATAAAAGGTTGGCACGAACAAAACCCGCGAACCCACGCTGCGAGCCTGTTTATCCAGGTTCCTCATTTGGTGGATGTCTTGGGCCGGGACGCTTCCCGCCAAATCGGCTTCCAGTACCACCCATTCCATCTCCGTTTCGGCAGTGGACGGAACGCTCCACCCGCCACCGATGACTCCGTTTTCGATGAGCGTTATCCCCGCCCCGGCAAACACGCCTGCCAGTTCGCGCCCCATGCGCGGGTTGATTCCCTGGCGCACCAGGGCGGCGGTCTGCCATGCGCCGAGAGGCTGAAGTTCGGGCGGATGGTCGATTCGCCCGACGTGGTCGGGTTCGGCCAGGGCAAGGATTGCCCCTCCGGGGCGTGTGACGCGCGCCATCTCGCGCAAGACCAGACCGGGGTCCTTCACCCAGAGCAACAGGTAGTGACAAAACGTCAGGTCGAAACAGGCATCGGCATAAGGCAAATGCTCCCCGGCGGCGTTAACAGCGCACAGGCCAGGGGCGTTGGCGCGGGCTTGTTTGGTTGAATCCAGGTTCAAGTCCAGGCCGTGACGCGATGCGCCGGCGGGTGTGGAAAAATGCTCCCATAACGCCCCCGTGCCACAGCCGACTTCCAAAATTCGTTTGGCGGTATCCAGCCCGGCGTGTTTAAGCAAATAATCCCGTGTATTTTGCGTCCAGCGGGCTTGTTGTTGGTAACGGGCATGCCAGTCCATAGGCTGATTATTATAAGCCGGGTTCGCGCCAGTTACGCACGAAATCTTCTTGTTCGCGGGTTTCGGGGGAGTTGGGGTGCTGCGCCGATTTGGGGACATTCCGCCACCACTCGGCCAGCTGGTCGAGGGCAGCCTGGCCGCTCAGGCCATGACGAACGAGGTAGCAGCCAACAGCCGTGCCAGTGCGCCCGATGCCGCCATGACAGTGCAGATAAGCTTTGCGCCCATTCCGGCGGGCCTGGTCGAGTTGGTCGAGAATGGCTTGCATTTGTTCGGGAGTTGGCAGGCTGTAATCTGGAATTGGAAAGCGCAGGTAACGGGCTTGCAAGCCAATTTCGGCGGCTTCCTGCTGGAGCAGTTCTTCGTAGGGGAGGCTATCGCCAGGGCTGGTCAGGTCTATGAAGGTGTCGAAGCCGTGCCGGAGGAAGGCGGCGATGCGTTGGCGGGCGCGCTCCGGGCTGTAAGCGGAGGCGGGGTATTCGCCCGCCAGAATTTGCCCCGGAACAACCCAGTAGGATTGTGGGATAGGATTCATGGGGTATCGGGTGTGAGGTATCAGGTATCAGGTTTCAGGTATTGGGTAGCGCGAGGTTTAGTCTGCGTGAGAGGTGGGAAAGGTGGAAGGTTGCAGGCTGGATGGTTGAATTAGAAATCATCGTTGAGCGAACCGGGCGAGGGCGGGTATTGCGGAAGGTCGCGCCGGAATTCGTAGGCTACTATCATGTCTTCGATAATTTTGGTCTGTTCCTCGGTAACTGTGCCAAACTGAAAACCGATATTATAAAAGGCCGGGTCAATATCGGGCTGGCACCAGGCCACCCGCGCGTTCAGATTGAGGTGGTCGGTGGAAAAGAGCGGCGGGTCGGGCAGGTCGAAACGCAGGGCTACGGCTGTGCCTTCAACCATCGGGTCGTCGCTGATAATCATAGCGCCTATCAGGTTCATATCCGAAAGGTAACCAAGAACTTTGCCACTCTGACGGTCAAAAACGCGCGAATAGACCATCAGATATTTACGAGGGATTTTTCTGCGCTCGTCCATTTTTACTCCGTTTTTGGTTGGTCGTTGATTTAAGTGTATCAAAAATTATCAAAGGGTTCAATTGCAAAAGCGTAGGCCCTTTGGGAATTTCCGCCATTAGCGCTGAAGATGAATGTCAATTGGAATTTTATCAGATTTAGGGCCAAAAAAATTTGACATGCCCACAACCTTTTGGTAAAATTACATGTCAAGAGCGTTGTACCCTTCGCTCTAATTTTTTGCCATGAAAGGGCTAGAAACATGAAAATCTTACTCACCAAGGACGTTTACAAACTTGGCCGCGCAGGCGATATCAAAAAAGTCGCCGATGGCTATGGCCGCAACTTTCTGCTTCCGCAGGGATTGGCTGTGCTGGCGACC
>JAWOIR010000039.1:0-3052 GCA_046484545.1 Anaerolineales bacterium | reverse complement strand
TAACCCGAACACCCGTTCCAATATTTTAAGGCAATCGTCAGGTTGGGAATGCGCCAAGATGCTATAATAATTTTGATTCCCATATCGTACAATGAATACTGCCCTTCGACTGCGCTTCGCTCCGCTCCGGGCTTGACACCCGACACCAGACACCCAATACCTGACACCCCAAAATGTCCTTCGTTCACCTGCACACCCACACCACCTACTCCCTGCTCGACGGTTTCTCGAACATCAAGAAACTGGTTCAACGCGCCAAAGAGATGGAGATGCCCGCCCTGGCGATTACCGACCACGGCACGATGTTTGGCGCTATCGAGTTTTACAACGCCGCCAAAGCGATTGGGATCAAGCCGATTATCGGCGTCGAAACCTACATGGCCGCGCGCCGCATGAGTGACCGTGACTCGAAACTTGACAAAAAATCGTCTCACCTGCTGCTGCTGGCTGAAAATGAAGTCGGCTACAAAAACCTGCTCAAACTGACTTCCAAAGCCCAGATGGAGGGCTTTTACTACTATCCGCGCATCGACCACGAACTGTTGGCCGAACACGCTGAAGGGCTGATTTGCACCTCGGGCTGTATGTCCGCCGAAATCCCGCGCGACCTGATAGAAGAACGTCCCGACGAAGCCGTGCGGCGCATGAACTGGTACTACGATGTCTTTGGCCCCGACCGCTTCTACGTCGAACTCCAGCACCACAACATCGCCGAAATCACCGACCTGAATCGTAAACTGGTCGAACTGGGTGCGAAATACTCGGCCAAGTTCGTCGCCACCAACGATGTCCACTACATCGAGCCGGAAGACGCCGAATATCAGGACGTGCTGCTCGCCATCCAGACCGGCAAGTCACTCAAAGACCCTGACCGGATGCGTTACGACAGCCAGACCTTCTACCTGCGCTCTCCGCAGGAAATGAGCACCCTGTTTGCCGAAATCCCCGAAGCCTTGAGCAATACGGTCGAAATTGCCGAACGCTGCGAAGTGGACCTGGGATTCAAGGGTTATCACCTGCCCGAATTTGAAGTGCCGGAAGGCTTTACCGCCGAAACCTACCTGCGCCACCTGTGCGAAATCGGCCTGGAAAAACGCTATGGCTCTCACAAAGATGACCCTGAAATCCGCGAGCGGCTCGATTTCGAGTTGAGCGTCATCCACGAAATGGGCTTCAACGCCTACTTCCTGATTGTCTGGGACTTGTGCCGCTACGCCGCTGAACATAACATCTGGTACAACACGCGCGGCTCGGCGGCCGGCTCGATTGTCGCTTACAGTCTGTTCATCACCCTGGTTGACCCCATCGCGCATCAACTGCTCTTCGAGCGCTTCCTCAACCCGGGGCGCATCTCCATGCCCGATATTGACCTGGATTTCCGCGACGACCGCCGCGCCGAAATGCTTGAATACTGCGCCCGCAAATATGGCGACGACAAGGTCGCTCAAATCATCACCTTTGGTACCATGGCCGCGCGCGGTTCGCTGCGCGATGTCGCCCGGGTGATGGACATCCCCATCCCGGATGTGGACAAGGTCGCCAAACTGGTTCCAAACGTGCCGGGCAAGCCGGTTTCGCTTTCCGAAGCCCTCGAGCAGGTTCCCGACCTGAAGAAAATCTATGATACCGACCCGGTCATGCGCAACGTCATTAATACCGCCATGCACATGGAGGGCGTTGTCCGCAATGCCGGTACGCACGCCGCCGGGGTGGTCATCGCCGACAAACCGCTGACCGAGTACCTGCCGATTCACCGTCCGACCTCCAACGCGGAAGAGACACCCATCAAGACCGTCACCCAGTTTGAGATGGGCATCCTCGACAGCATGGGCATGCTCAAGGTCGATTTCCTCGGCCTGTCCACGCTGACCGTCATGGCCCGCGCCTGCGACCTCATCCGCGAGCGCACCGGCAAGGAATACGATTTAAGCAACATCCCCACCGACGACCCCAAGACGTTTGAGTTATTAGGGGAAGGTAAAACAGCCGGTATCTTCCAATTGGAAGGCACGGGCATGACGCGCTGGGTCATCGAGATGAAACCGCGCAACCTCGACAACATTATCGCCATGGTGGCGCTCTACCGCCCTGGCCCGATGGACTTCATTCCCGATTACATCAAACGTATGCACGGCGAAGCCCCCATCGAATACCGCCATCCCTCGCTCGCCCCGATTTTTGGCGACACCTACGGCATTCCGGTTTACCAGGAACAAATCATGCGCGCCGCCGTTGAAATTGGCGGATTCACCCGCTCCGAATCCGACGACCTGCGCAAAGCCATTTCCAAAAAGATGGCCGACAAGATTGCCGAGAACAAGGAAAAATTCATCAAGGGCGCGGTCGAAAAAGGCGTCATGGACAAGGCCACCGCCACCGCCATTTTTGAAGATTGGGAGCAGTTTGCCAGGTACGGATTCAATAAATCTCACGCTGCCGACTACGGCCTGGTGGCTGTCCAGACTGCTTACCTGAAAGCCCACTACCCCGCAGAATACATGTCGGCGCTGATGACCGTCTTCAAAGACTCCAGCGACAAGGTTGCCCTGTATATTTCGGACGCGCGCAGCATGGGTATCGAAGTCCTGTCGCCGGATGTCAACCACTCACGCTACTTCTTCAGCATCGAAGATTGCCCCGAAACCGGAAAAGCCGCCATCCGCTTTGGCATGGGCGCAGTCAAAAACGTCGGACAGGGGCCGGTGGACGCCATCCTGGCCGCCCGAAAACAGGACGAGGTTGAAACGCCCTTCAGGGATGTCAACGACTTCATCCAGCGCGCCGACCTGCGCATCGTCGGCAAACGCGCCCTCGAATGTCTCATCAAAGTCGGCGCGCTCGACTCCTTCGGCACCCGCGCTGGGCTGCTGGCCTGCCTCGAGCAAATGGCCGCCGCCAGCGCCAGCCACTTCCGGGCCGCCGAAAGCGGACAACTCTCCCTGTTCGGTGGCGACAGCGGCATCCAGGCCGAAAGCATCCGCCTCGAAGACATCGAAACCGACCGCAAAGATACCCTGGCCTGGGAGCGCGAACTGCTCGGCCTGTATCTCTC
>JAWOIR010000468.1:0-5066 GCA_046484545.1 Anaerolineales bacterium | reverse complement strand
CTGTTACCGGGCGGTGTTCGGGCGTAATACGCGCATCCCGCGGATTATTGACCACGCGCCGCACCAACTCGTCCGAGAGATAGGGCGTCAGGCGGTCGAGCCGCGCCACAAGGTAGGTAATCTGCGTCAGCGGGTCGCCCGCGGGCGGCTCGGGCATATCCAGGCGCTCCTGCTGTCCACTATCCAGCGGCGGAACGCTGACCAGCATCCGGTAGGCATCATGCGGTTCTTTCTCCACCGACGCGAGTTCCGCCACGCCTTCAAGCAAATTCGCCACATCCACTGTCATCGCAACCTGGCCGGGATGCGCGTGCCCCTCGGCTTCCTCCGCCAGGTTGACGGTCTGGCCGGTAGTCACAAACGCCATCGTGCCGTTCGGGTCGTAATCGCTGGGGTGCGTGCCGATGTGGGCCGCAAAATACGGTCCCGCCGAAATGCCGACTTTAATCAGCAGGGCGCGCTTCTCACCCATCGCATCAATTTCGGCAAATTCGGGGCGCTTCAAAATCTCCTGCATCACCATCGCGGTCTGGGCCGCGCGCAGCGCCCCGCGCCGCATCTCCTCTTCGGTCGTCGCCGGGAAGAGTCCCAGTAGGGCGTCGCCGCCGAACTTCAAGAGCGTGCCGCCGTGGTCAAACAGCGCGGTCGTCAACTGCGTAAAGAGCGCGTTGATAATCGCCGTAATCTGCTCCGCGCCCGCCTGCCCGAGCGCCTTCAACTTCTCTGAAAGCGGCGTAAAGCCCGAAACATCGCCAAAAATAAACACCCCGCGATACATGCCTCCCGCCGGAACACCGGTCGGCTGCGGGGTGGCAATCACAGGGTAAGGCAGGTAGGTCTTGGTCGTCGCAGTCAGCGCGGTCAGGTGGTCGCGTACCGCTTCGATGTCGCGCTCCTTCGGCTTGCGTTCCAGCGGCTCGTACAGGCTGGCGGGCAGGTAACCCTTCAGCGACGGCAGCATAGACGCAATCGGCTGGGCCGGGAGCAATTGCCCCATCTGTAAATCATTTTGGGAAATGTCCGCTGCCGGGGCTGTCTCGGCGTTTGACGCGGACTCCGTTTGCGGGCTTTGCGCGGCAACCGCAGTCGGATGCGGACTCCCCGGGGTCTGGGTCGCCGTACCCGCAACCTTCATCGGGCTGACAGTCTGCCCAGCCACCCCCGCCGGGGCCACGAAATTGCCGCAGTGATAGCAATAATGCGCACTGAGCGGCAGCAGCGTCTGGCACTGTCCGCAGACAAGCCCCTGCACCAGATTTATCCCACAGCCCATGCAAAACCGGGCCTGGGCCGGGTTGATGGTGTTACACGTTGGACACTGCATGATTTGAACTCCTTTGGCAGGGGAGGTTACATATACGAAGATATGATACCGTATATTGTAGCAAAGAAAAAGTTGTTAAACCAAAAACCGCCCAAATTTGGGCGGTTTTTATCAGATTTATTTTTTCCTGGTAGTTTTCCAGCGCCGTTCCGATTGCCAGCGCAGGAAGAAGGCCAGTCCACCGCTGATGATGGCAAACAGCGCCAGTGGAATGACAACCCAAGCCGGAATAGGCGGGGAGGTAGTGGCAGGGTCAAAGCGCGGCTCTGCCTGATAAGGTTGGCTACGTTCATCGGCAAGTGGCTCGGCCATGTCGAGGCTTTGCGCTACAGACGGTTCGGCATCTTTTTCTGCGGGTTCTTCGACCGCTTCTTCTTCAGCTGCCGTTGCGGCGGGAGCGGCAGGTTCTGCTGGGGCCATTTCGAGCGCCGCAGGTTCTTCGGAGCCGCCACCGCTCATGCTGCGTTCGTCAATATCCGCGCCGCCGCCCATGCCGTAGGGGTACATGGGAGCTTCGCTCGCCATGCTTGCCAGGCGGGGCAGGGTGGCGTTGGTTGCCATTGAAAAGAAGAGCAGCAGGCTTGCCAGCACCGATGCCAGCCTGAAGGTGGGGAAAAGCCGTGGCAACGGCGGTCGCACGCGCGCGGCTGACGGTTTCAGCGTGAAATTGCGCGGGACGCGGCGTTGCGGTAATCGGCGTAATAAGGTTCGGGTCTGGTGCAAGTCGTCGTAAACGGCGCGCAGTTGCGGGTCTGATTCGAGACGCGCTTGCAGGCGCGCGGTGTCCGCCGGATTGAGTTTTTCATCCAGCAGGGCAGAAAGTTGTTCGACGTCACGGAAAGAAGTTTGAGTCATACGTGGCTCCCATCTTCCAGACGAAAAACAGCCGGTAAAAGTTCCCAGAAATCTTGCAGACATTCGCGTAGCCGTAGGCGGGCGCGCGCCAGGCGGCTTTTGATGGTGCCGAGCGGGGTGCGGATGGAGTCAGCAATTTCGCTGTAATCAAGCCCCTGAATGTCGGCCAGGACGACGACGGTGCGGAAGTCGGTTGGCAGGGCGTTGAGGCAGTGCTGGATGGCATGTTCGAGTTCGTCGTTTTCGGCGATTTGTTCAGGCGTCATGGATGTGTCTGCAAGCCAGCGCGGGGATTCCATTTCTTCCTCATCCTCGGTGGCTGGTTCGAGCGGAACGGTGGGGCGGCGCTGCTTGCGGCGTAGTTCGTCGTAGCAGGCGTTGGTCACGGTGCGTAGCAGCCAGGCCTTGAACGAGCCACCGCGAAAACTGGTGATGTGCCGGAAGGCCGAGATGAAGGCTTCCTGGGTGGCGTCGGCAGCCTGGTCTTCATCGCCCATAATGCGCAAGGCGGTGTTGTAGAGCGCGTCCTGGTAAGCCAGCACCAGGCGGTTGAAGGCGTCGAGGTCGCCGTTTTGGGCATCTTGTATCAGGGCGGATTCGTTCATGGAAGGGGTTCCTGTCTGTTAAACGGGGTTATTGTACCAGAGACAGGCGGCGCTGGATGAAGATGAAAATGATGCGCCAGAGCAGCATCCCCAGGGCGGTGCTTGCGGCCATGATGAGGACAAAGAGGGGCAGGGCGATTCCATTGAGCATGACGGCTCGCAGAACGGCCATGAGTGGGGCGGTGAGTACGACGACGTAGACGGGCCGCCATAATTGGCGAGGGTTTTGTGTTGTTTCAGGGTTGAATAGATTGAGAAAGGGGGCGAGCAAAAACCAGCCTGCCAGCAGAGGCAGGAAGGTGGTCATCATACGCGGCAGGAGCGCCAGGTCGGTTTGTCCGTGGGTTGCAAAGCCGATGACCGTGACCAATGCCAGCGAAAAGACATCACCGAGTATCAGGATAAGGCGGTAATTTTTCATGCCGCGATTATACCGTTTGGGGACGAAAAATCAGCAAGCGCTTATTCTGTCGCAACCGAAAGCGAGATCATTTCGCGCAAGACATCCTGATCAATCTGTTCGAGCCGCTTGATGTAGAGACACGAGACCCCGGTCTTGTGTTTGCCCAGCTTGGCGAGCAGGCCCTGGTACTTTGGGAAACCGTCCATGATGTAGAGCGTCAGGTTTTGTTTGCGCGGCGAAAACCCGACCTTGAACCAATTGCCTTCGCGTCCGCTGGCGTATTTGTAGTGGACATCGCCAAAGCCCACAATACTTGTGCCCCACATCTTTGGCTCCAATCCGGTGATTTCAGACATCAGCGCCAGCAGGGTGAAACCATCCTGGCGTTTTTGCTCGTCTGTGATGCTGTTCAAGAAATCGGTAACATTTACATCGGTCTTTTGGGTCTTGTTCTCAGTCATATTCACTCACTTTCGATAAAAGACAATTTTCTACAAAAATTATACAATAAGGGTGTATAAAGGGATATATGAAACTTTACGTAGGTTGTCCGATCTGGTCTTTCAAGGGCTGGGTGGGGAATTTTTACCCATCCGGTACGAAACCGTCTGAATTTTTGCGCGAATACGCCCGGCGGTTGACCACCATCGAGGGCAACACCACCTTTTACGCCACCCCCTCGCCCAAGGTGCTGGCGCAGTGGGCGGTCGAAATGCCAAAAACGTTCCGCTTCTGTCCGAAAGTGCCGCGCAGCATCAGCCATGAAGGGACGCTTTCCGCCAAAACAGATGAGGCCGCGCAATTCATCGAACGCATCAGCCTGCTGGGTGACCGTCTGGGACCGATGTTCCTGCAACTGCCCCCGGCTTTTTCGCCACAACGGATGGACGAGTTGCGCGCTTTCCTGGCCGCCTGGCCGCGCGAAATCCGCCTGGGGGTCGAGGTGCGCCACCTCGACTGGTTCGACACGCCCAACCACGAAGGGTTGAACGGGCTGTTGTCCGAGTACAACATGGCGCGGGTGGTCATCGATACCCGTCCCATCCGCAGCCTGACGGGGGATGCGTCGCTGGCGGGCAGCACCTACGAGAGCCTGCTCGAATCCCGTGAGCGCAAGCCGGATGTACCCGTCCTGCCGGAACGCACCGCCGATTTCGTCTTTATCCGTTATATCGGACATCCGCAGGAGGAGATGAATCGGTCGCTGCTGGACGAGTGGGCGGGATTCCTGTCCGAGCAGATTCGAGGCGGCGCTGAGGCTTTTGTCTTCTGCCATTCCCCCAACAACCTGGTTGCGCCGACCCTATGCCGAAACCTGCACCGAAGCGTTGCCGCGCAGGTTGAAATCCCGTCCCTGCCCTGGGACGAGGCTGACGCGAACACGTTTGAGCAGGGACGGTTATTCTAATCCGCGCATCGCTTCTTTGAATTTTTGCGCAAATTCCGCCGCTGTCCTAACCGGGGTTTCGCTCTCACCAATTTCGCACACACAGGCCGAGCCGACGATAACGCCATCGGCGAGATTTCCAACAGCGGCGGCCTGGTCGGGGGTGCTGATTCCAAAACCAACACAAACAGGCACATTCGTATGCTGGCGTACGCGCCCGATAAGTTCACCCAATCCGGTGGTGATGTCTTTACGCGCCCCGGTCACGCCGGTCACACTGACGAGGTAGATGAATCCCTGGGCGCTGCGGGCGATGGCTTCCATGCGTTCATCGGATGTAGTGGGGGCCAGCATGGTGATGAGGGGTGCTTCGACTGCGGGCTGCGCTGCGCCCTTCACCATGCTCAGGACTTCGCTTCGCCCTCCGCTCAGCACTTGCTGAAATTCGTCGGATTCTTCGGGCGGCAGGTCGGGGATGATGAATCCGTCGGC
>JAWOIR010000359.1:0-10189 GCA_046484545.1 Anaerolineales bacterium | reverse complement strand
TGAGCAAACCGCTGCCAAGACGAAAGAGTTGTTCAAGGAAAAGCACCAGCAGCATCAGCGGGGTAAAAGCGCGATAGCGCAGGACGACCAGCCAGAAAATAAACGCCAGCAACAGTTGGCTGACGCCCCACTGCCCGAACATGGCGACAATGTTCACGCCGCCCTCGACATCCAGGTCGATACCAGCGATCGTCCCGGCCCCACCATCTGTCAGGAAGATGTGCGCCAGACTGCGGGCAGTGCTGACCATGGTGATCAGGACAAGAAAATAATAGGGGATTTTCGGCCCATCATACGGACGGGGTGGGGGGAAGAGACGAGACCAGTTCATATTTCACCAGGATGACAGAGAATCTAAATTTCCTTCAACACAGCCCAGGCCACCAGTTTTTTCTCGAAGGCCATCGCCGCCGCGGGACTGGTAGGAGGTCAACACCAGCTTGCGCAACCCGGATGTTTCGACCGAAACCCAGCGCTCAACCCACCCGGCGGCTTTTTTGCCGTTGAAGGCGATTACCTTCAACCCCGACATGGAGGCCAGGAATGCGCCAAAATCATTGGGAACCGCATTCTTGATGGCGCTGTCGAGACTGCCGAACCGCTCGCAGGAGTGCAGAACGTCCCATAGCGCAACCCGGTTCTCTTGCAGACGCGCAATCCGCCCCGCATACGGCACTGGGAGCGGAACGCCAAAGAGCGATTGCATGATGCGCCAAAACTGGTTACGCGGATTAGCGTAATATTCCCCGCGCGCCAGTGATTCTTCGCCGGGCATGGTGCCAAGAATCAGGATGCAAGCATCCGGAGTGGCGATAGGTGGGAAAGATTGTTTCATGCGATAGTTTTCACCTTACCCAAAATCAAACCGTTCCAACTTCTCTCTGCGCTCTCCCCAATCCGGCATAATGAGCGCGAGCAGAGTGTAGAAGCCCTTGCTGTGGTTATGTTCGGCCAGGTGACCGAGTTCGTGGAAGATGACGTAATCAATCAATTGGCGAGGGACCATGACCAGTTTTAGATTGAAGGTGATTTTGCCGCGAGCCTGCATCTGGCGGATGGCGATCTGGGGACGGGGATACCCCAGACGCTCGAAGTGCGGCGTCCAGGCGGTGACGCGCTCATTGAAAATTTTCCCGGCACGTTGACGATACCGGGCCTGCGCCAGTTTCCCGGCCACGGCTTCATCGAAGGCTTCGGCGTTGAAGATTTCGACCTCGGCGGTCAGTTGTTTAACGCCGGTGGCGTCAATGTGGTCGTCAAGCAGTTTGTGGATTTGCCAAAGTGCGGCTGGCACAAATCTTTACAATTCGCGTTCGAAAATAGGCTATCTGACCCATATTTCAGGCCTGCTTAAGCTTCTTGGCGAATTTGCAGAAAAAGGCGATCTGCAAATAATTCATCTTATATCACACGGTAGTAAACCATCCCAGATTTACCCAAATGTTGCCTGGTTACGCCCATTTTTTTTGCTTTCATACATCAGAACATCGGCTCGCCGTGTGATTTCTTTGATAGTGTCTCCCTTTTTGCTCAAAGTTGCCCCGACCGAAAGAGTCACTGAAATTTCTCCATTTTCAGTGTCAAAACGCGCCTTTCGCGTCAAGATCAGCAATTTCTTTGTAATTTTTTCCATCTTATCTTGATCAACATCCCGAATGATTATCAAAAACTCCTCGCCACCCCAACGACAAACCATATCATCTTCACGAAGATTGTAAGACAGGCTGTTTGCCACCATTTGCAATACTCGGTCGCCTGTTTCATGTCCGTGGATATCGTTAATTTTCTTAAAATGATCAATATCAGCAAAAAGTATCCCAAAAGACTGCTGAAGATGTTTGAACTCCAACAAGATGGCCTTTACTCGTGCTTCACCTGCACGCCGGTTGGCGACTCCTGTCAGTGTATCTTTCAATGCCATCAATTCCATTTCTTGGGCACGTCGGCGGGCTTGCATCAACCGCGAACTATTACTAAAGATTTCTACGGCGCCAATAATTTGCCCGTTCTCAAGAATTGGAGATACTCGTATCAACACTGGCACTCGATGACCATCAGCATGATGTAGAAAGACCTCTGCCTCCGTCTCACTACCAGAATTAAGACACTTAGTCAGCGGGCACTTGACTAGGCACAGCTCTTCGCCGTTTTCTGTGCAATGGTTCAAAATATTGTCACGGCAAAATCTGCCTACCACCTGGTCCGCTTGATAGCCGGTAATTCGTTCGGCTCCTTGGTTCCAGTAAGTGATGCGGCGATCGGTATCAACAAAATAGACACCATCAAATAAGTTATCAACCAATGATTTATAAAAATCCAATTGTGTTTCCATAGCCAGCAGTCCTTTGCTTGGGGTCTCTGATATTTCCCGTGATTTTGGCGATATGTGGCAGCGTTCTTTGCCACTTTTGCAAAATTCACCCCCATATATGGCGGGTATCACGGCAAATATCAATGAGCCTATGCTTGCATGAGAGTAGGTTTACTGTATTATCGAAAAATATATCGTTTTTTACATTTCAAATTCGCAATATTATCGCCCACGCCAAAATGGCTCGGGCATTTGAGCGGTAACTGTGCGGATAATTTTACCTAAAACTAAAAAATCCAGAAACGGTATCTTCCCATCAGATTGGGGTGGATGAAAACTTGAATATCGCTTTAACTTTGATCAAGCGCAAAGAAGCGGTCAAAGTTAAAGCGGCGGTAAAGGTTTTAATTTTCGGACAGAGATTAAGACTTTTCAAGCAAGTTGTTGACCCCGAAAACCTGATCATAAAAAAGCAGCAAAGCCTGCGCTTTTTGTTTAAACGTAGCATACTCATTCGCCCCCCACGCGGATTCTTGCGGGTGTTCAATCTGCGTCACCAATCGCTCACGGAAGTTCACGTTCGACGATTTTGGCAGGAGCGCTTCCATTTCACCGAACAACCTTTTTGCCTGCTCAACGACAGTCAGCGCTTCTGGCAGCGACCTGGATTCAGCGAACAATTCTTTCAGTAATTTACATTTATAGGCCAGGCAGGCGCGCGGGTAGTGCGGCGAATCATAAATCGTACACTGTCCCAGCCAGAGCGGGCAGGGCTGGTTGAACCCGCGCTGGGTAGGGTCCGATCGCAAGACTGTCATTCCTAGCGCCTCAGCTGAGTCCAGTTCTCTCGGCCTGAGCTTTACCCAAATGAACAAATGGCCTGTGCAGCACAGTCCGCAAGCCTTGCATAAAGTGGTCGCTTGTGATTGGTTGAGTTCAGTGGTATCGCTCATGTCAGAAATCATATCGTAGGAAAGAAAAACTTGCAACATGCCTTCCGCATTGTCAGCCTGCTTTCCCATACCGGAGTACAGCCGGTGGGCTTTGCAAAAAAAAGAGCGATTCACAGGGTTGTCTTAAAATCATGTATTAGCCAGACATAGGATGAGTAACATGCCCCAAACACGGTGGCTCCGTGGTGAGCCGATTGACGTTTAGTGTTCAGTCCTTCTCATGACCACTACAGATTCCAAATGATTTCACATATTTTGAGACTGGTTCTATCTCAATCAGTGGCTTACCACAGTTTTTGAGACTGATTTCACGATGGTGGTAATGATGTGGTGTAAAGACGCCAAAAAAAATATCAAGGAATTACCGGAAAAATATCCCGTTCTCTCAATATTTAGGATAGGTAAGGGTGCTCCCATTCGTAGCCTTGAATGTTTTGAAAATCAGTCTCAAAATATGTGAAGCAGGAATCTAAAAAGCTATGAAATTTGACAACAGATGCTGCATGCATCAAAAGAATTCCTAAAACTAGCAATATTACCTGTACCTATAGGTCGCGTTATATCGACAGAGGATAAAGCGGCCAAGATGGCTGGCATGGATTGCAAGTTAATATTGGTCGACCGATTTATACCAGCAACCTTGGCTGACCGAAGCCAGAGCGACCGTCATCGGTGAATGTCGTTTGTATTACTCCCCATTTTCATTCTTAATGAGATCGCGATTTATTTTGCAAGCCTTGGACATCCCACCAGACCGCATTCTTTCTCGGACATTTGTTTGCACGAACTAACCCATGTTTTCAATGCACTGAACAAGAAAGGGTGTACTGTATTCTCTGATATTTCAAACTGCTGGGCCGGGGTTTTTAAGTTGGATGGAATTTCGATCCTGATATTTTCCCAATCCAGCAAAGATATTTTTCCCCTTCTGTGGACCAAATCCAGCCATCGCGCTGATATGACAGGCCCGGCCAGGACCGGAAAGGTTGTTTTGCTCTTCAACAGGTATTCCTGCACGCGTTGTGCTTGAAATTCGCAGGCTGTGAACAGACCTCCCCAATTCCCATAAAAGCGACCCTGTGCTGCGCGGCAAAGCTGCCACCAGACCCGAGCAATATGCGCGGGACCTGAAAGCTGCTCATGCAGCATGGCATGCTGCACTTCATGGGATGACTTGTAAGCCACTATGGATGGGTTCAACAGCCAATGCCCTGCAAGCTCAGTAATTCGCTCCCATCGCTGACGAGTGATCGGGTTGATATCCAAAACCGTACCAAGGGTCAACGCACTCAGGCGCGGTTCGATGTCTGGAATAACATCAACCGCCTTCGCAGGGTCATGCATCCCGCATAATCCAAGCGGGTGTTCGCTAAAAGTCTGTAGCAAGTTATCAGCAGATGACATATTTTTCGCAAGAAAAGCAGAGTGAGGCCTGAACAAGCCTCACCCTGCCCTGATTTGAACTATTGATTGGTCAGGCCTTTGCTGGCCGTACACCCGGACGCCCAGGTACCACCATCTGGCAATCGGCAGAAAGATAGGTCATAACTGGTGCTGCCGTAAGTATAAATATCATATACGGTTGTCCCATCCGAACCCACCAAGCGCACATCATCTCCTGTATTGTTCAGGTAGTTGTTCATTTCCATGACGTAGTATCCGCCGGGTGCCAGGATGGTTCCCAAAGGTATCTGCTTGGGCGCACCACCAGCGTTTAACAAGTCATCGATCCACATGCCACCAATGTCCAACTGGTCAATGGTCATGTTGTAGAGTTCAACCCACTCAGTGGTGTAAAGGGTCTGCGGAGCGGGCAGGAATTCATTGATCACAACCTCGCCAATGATCGGTACACGCGGGCCGGTTGAACCCCCTGAAGGATCGGTGGCAACATAAGCATCACCATTGACTGTGTAATTAATGCCATCCAAGACCTGAACGACAACATTCCCGTTCACGATGACTGAATCGTAGTAATTGTGTGTTGGATCTCCGATTTGGGTCAGGTATTGTTTGGTACCGTTGTTATACAGCCGGTCTAAAACGGTCTGGTCCGGGTGGCCGTAGGAGTTGGTGCTGCCAGCGCTGTAGATTGCGGCGACAGGATTGAGCGTTCCGACATAATTGGCATTGGTTGAGTGTGAAGAACCATGATGGTTAACCCAGATGACTTCGACCTGCTGTCCAATGCGGGCGGCAACATCGGTTTCCACGTCGTTGTAGGAATAGCCATAGGAACTGGTCGCATATTCCCCATCTGTATCTCCACCGGCAACAAAGTCGAACTTACCCCAATTGAGCCACAATGTGATCGAGTAATCATTTTCCGAGGTCGGCAAACTGGCAGCGGTATGGTCGCCCGCCACCGGTGTGACACCATCTGCCTGCATCACGCCCTGAGCATCCACCTGAACCACCTTCACTGTCACGCCATCAACAAGACCCAAATCGATTTGCGTGGTTGAGTCAATTTGTGCCACCTGGCGAATCTGTCCGGCAATGGTGCTGGGGTCGGTTGCCCAGCAGACCCAGTTGCGGGCTGTGCCGGAGATTGTGCCTGCATTGTGCCAAACGATTTCCAGATCGGGGTCGCAGATGCCGTCGTTGTTCGCATCAACCCAGGTGCCGCCGTCGCGGTCGATCAGGACATCGGCTGTTATGCCTTGCTGCTCCAGCAGCGACCAGATGCCGCCGTAACCGGCGTAGCCCATGTGATCCAGGTGCCAGTGAGAGGGCATGACGTAGTCCAGGTGCTCGCCGCCGGTGATGCGGCGGATCTCGCTGGCCACCCAGGTCGCGCCCTGGTTGGTGTTCCAACTGGGTTCATACACGCCAATCAACAACGTTTTTCCGGTTGGGCCAATAATCAGTTGTGATTCGCCCTGGCCAACGTTCAAGACGTGGATCTCCAGCGTGCCGGGCGTCCAGGTGCCAGCCGGCAGGACGGGAGAATTGGTGCTGCCCTGGGTCGGATCGCACTCGATAGCGCTCCAACTGCCGCCATCCGGCTTTCGACACCAACTCATATCGGTAGTTGCTTTACTGTAGGTGTAGGCATCGTGAACTGTGACGCCATCCATGTCCAGAAAGCGTACATCATCGCCTGTATTGTTCAGGAATGAGCTGAAGGCCATGACATAATAGCCGCCTGCGTCGATGGTTGTACTTGCCGGGATCTGCTTGGGTGCGCCGCCTCCATCAGCAATATCATCGATCCACATCAGGCTGATGTCCAGCGTTTCAGCGGTTGTATTATAGAGTTCGACCCACTCGCTGGTTTGAATAGTTCCATTTGCAGCAACGAACTCGTTTATGACAACTTCACCCACCACAGGTTGGCGAAGGTTTGTGCTTCCGTTGTCAACGGTGACGTTGACACTCGTCATCGAGGTGCCATCTGCGTAGCGCGCATAAACGGTGTGAGCGCCATTGGTATAGGCTGTCGTATCCCACGAGTAGGACCAGTTCTTGCCGCCGCTAGTCGCAACCCAGGCGCCTCCATCGATGGATACTTGGGTTGCCGCTCCGCCTCCATTGCCCGTGATCATGTAAACCCCACTAACAATTTCATTGTTCGTCGGTGTCTTGATAGAGACAGGCCTGGCTGCATAAGCAGTGCCGGGCGCCAGCAATACCATTACCAACATGAGAACAACACTTCGCTGAACAAGTGTTTTTGCAAAGCTGAACATTTTACTTCCTCCTGTCGCGATAAATGAAAAGAAAAAGCGACCAGCTATTTCGGTCATAGCTGATCGCTTTGCACACAGGTTAGGGGATGGCGCACAACATACAAATTGAATGCATCAATAGATTTCCCTAATGGTAATACGCATTGATATTAGAATTTTATCATAACCAGGGCCACTGCGCGTTTATGCTTTTAGTTGTCTTGCCTTGCCAACAGCGGCAGGCGGCCAGTTCCGCCAGAAGCGGTACGCCTTCAAGCAGGGAGTATACAGAGTGGGTGGTCAGGTGGATGTACATTGGCAGGGCTGCTATTCGGTCTTTGAATCCGATTGCCAGGCTGCGATATAATCAGCCTTCTCATCAGGAAGCCCAGAGCAATGGTCTTCCACAGCCCAGCGTCCAACCAGGCCCGTTCACGATTTGTCAGCTCAAAATGACACATGACAATACCCACTGAAATTCTTGCAAAAACACTGCTGGCAAGTGTCAGGCAGCCCGATACCTGGTTTGGGCTAAAGTACAACATGAACCTGTATCGCGGATGCCAGCACCAGTGCATCTACTGTGATTCGCGCAGTGAGTGCTATCAGATTGAGGATTTCGCCGAGATACAAATCAAGGTCAATGCGCTGGAGAAATTGTTGCAGGAGATTCGGCGAAAGCGGGTCAAGGGCACCATCGGAACGGGGTCAATGAACGATCCGTATATGCCCATCGAAGCCGAACGAAGGCTGACGCGCGGCGCGCTCCAGGTTATCGCCGCCGCCAAATTCCCGGTGCATATCATCACCAAAAGTGACCTGGTCCTGCGCGACCTGGACATCCTGAAAGAAATCAGCCAGGTTTATGCAGCGGTTAGTTTTACCATCACCAGCGCGGACGACGTCCTGGCTAAAAAGCTGGAGCCGGGCGCACCGGTCAGTTCGCGGCGGTTTGCGGCGCTCAAGACCCTGGCTGAAAATAGCATTACAACCGGGGTGACGATGATGCCCATCCTGCCGTTTATCGAGGACAGCGATAAGAACATCCGCACCTTGGTTCAGATGGCGGGCGAGGCCGGGGCGACCTATATCCTGCCTGGTTTTGGGCTGACCTTGCGAGACCGCCAGCGTGAATATTTTTATACCAAACTCGACCGGCTTTTCCCCGGCCTGCGCGAGCAATACCAGCGACGTTATGGAAATCGTTATTGGGCTGAAAGTCCGCGCGCGGCAAGGCTGGCAGAAATCTTAAAACAAGAATGTGCCCGGCTGGGTATCGCAACCAAAATGCCGTTTTATCAGCCGGAGAACAAACAGCTACAGATGTTCTAAAGACCAGTTATCGTCCTTTATTTGAGTTTTTCCAACGCTGCTGCCAACATGCCACGCGCCCAGTTTTCCTGGTCTTGGGTTTCTTACTGCCGGTGGGGGAGTTCGATTTCAACAGCAGAACATAGTCTTCGAGTAACGCGGCAGGTGAGGCAAACTATCGCTTTTGGATGAGTTGACGCTCTTCGACGCCGGGAGGATATTCCAGAGCAAATCGTGCGCGACATAGCGCCAGGGGAGGAAATGATCCAGAGAATAGGCACCCTTATAAAGAAGTGCAGGTTTTAGAGAGCGGAGCCGTTTATATTTCACTTGACTCCGCTTCGCAATTGCCCTATAATTAAGTAAACTGGTCTGACCACTTACCACCATGACTAACTTCACCCCACCCCCCCGCCCCTTTGAATATGCCGAACAGGCACTATTGTCCGCCATCCTGGATGGCACATTCCCGCCCGGCAGCCTCCTGCCTGGCGAACGCGACCTGGCCGCCCAACTCGGCATCGCCCGCCCGGCCTTGCGCGAAGTGCTGGCCCGCCTGGCCCGCGACGGCTGGCTGACCATTCAGCACGGTAAAGCCACGCGCGTCAACGATTACTGGCGCGAAGGCGGCCTGAACGTCTTGAGTGCCCTCGTCCGTCTGGATGCCGACCTGCCGCCCGATTTCATCCCCAATTTACTGGACGCGCGGCTGGCCCTGGCCCCGGCCTATGCCCGTCTCGCGGTCGAACGCCAGCCGGAGCAGGTCGCCGCCTATCTGGCCGATGCCGCGAATCTCGCGGACGCCGCCGAGGCCTTTGCCCCATTCGATTGGGTCTTGCACCAAAGCCTGACGATTGCCAGCCAAAACCCCATCTACACCCTGATTTTGAATGGCTTCGGCGGGTTTTACGAGCAAATGGCCCTACGCTACTTCCGCCGAGACGCTGCCCGCGCCCACTCGCGCCAGTTCTACACCGACCTGCTCGCCGCCGCCCAGGCTAAAGACCCAACCCGCGCCGAAACTGTTACCCGCCAGGTCATGCGCGAGAGTTTTGATTTGTGGAATGTGAGTTAAAAAAGGAGCATCTTATGCGCCGATGGAATGGCTGGGGCGATGACAGCGTCATCTACCCTCTGGCGGCCTCCGCCGCGAAAAAATTAAGCGAATGGGTCGGCCCCTCGGCCCCCAAACCCGAAGCCGCGCGTGAAGACGTGCTGAAGCGCGTCCCGGCTTCGCGCCTGTCGGCGCACCCGCTCGTCAGCACCGACGCTGAAACGCGCCTGCGCCACGCCTGTGGACAGTCTTTCCCCGATTGGGTCGCCATGCGCTCCGGCGAAATCCCGGCCTTCCCCGACGGGGTCGCCTTCCCGGAAAACGAAGCCCATGTGATGGAACTGCTGTCCTACGCCAAAAAAGCCGGGGTCAAGTTAATCCCCTACGGCGGCGGGACAAGCGTCGTAGGTCATATCAGCGCCCCAGCCGATTCCCCATCTCTGACGGTCAGCATGGCGCGCATGAACCAACTGCTCGACCTGGACAAGACATCCATGCTGGCGACTTTCGGCGCGGGCGTCTCCGGCCCCGATCTGGAAGCCCACCTGCGCGCGCATGACCTGACCCTCGGCCATTATCCCCAATCGTTTGAATACTCGACTCTCGGCGGCTGGATTGTAACCCGCTCCAGCGGACAGCAATCCCTGCGCTATGGGCGCATCGAAAAACTCTTCGCCGGGGGGCGCGTCGTCAGCCCCGCCGGGGTGTTGGATTTGCCCAATTTCCCGGCCTCCGCCGCCGGGCCGGATTTAAGGGAATCGATTCTCGGCTCAGAAGGACGCCTGGGATTTGTCACCCAGGCAACGGTCAGAGTGAGTCCGCTGCCGCAGGTCGAGGCTTTCCACGCCGTCTTTTTCCCCGATTTCGAAAGCGGACAGGAATCCGTCCG
>JAWOIR010000338.1:0-4053 GCA_046484545.1 Anaerolineales bacterium | reverse complement strand
ATCATTTCTTTGGAGGTTAGTTTAGTCATACGTCCTCAATGTAGGGGCGAACCGGCGGTTCGCCCCTACCCCATTAATGATTATTTCTTACACGCCTTGACCGCCTCGCGGAAAGCCGTCAGCGTGTCGTCGATGTCCTTTTCGCTGTGGGCGTAGCACAGGAACCAGGGTTCGCGGGCATCGTGGTCGGGCATCACGCCGCGCTCAATCAACGCATCGACAATTTCCAGGTACAGGTCGTGGTCGCTCTCATTCCAGCTACGCTGGTTGGTCACTTTTTCAACGCCGATGGCATAAGTGAACATGGCCGGATAACCATTCATGCAATGAACGATGCCTTCCTCGTTCAGGATTTGGCCCAGGCCATCCATCAGGCGCTGTCCGCGCGCTTCGATGGTCTTGAGAACCGGCTTTTCCTTGAGCATCTTGAGCGTCGCCCAGGCCCCGGCCACACCCGGTTTGTTGTTGGTATACGTACCGCCCTGGGCGACTCCGTGCCCGATGATGCTCATGACTTCTTTTTTGCCGCCAAAAGCCGCCGCCGGGTAGCCATTGCCGAGGGCCTTGGCATAAGTCATCAGGTCGGGCTTCAGGTTGTAGTAAGCCTGCGCACCGCCATTGGCAATGCGGAAGCCGGTCTTGACTTCATCAAGAATGAAGAGCGTGCCGTATTCCGCGCATTTTTGCTGAATCAATTCCAGAAAACCTGGTTCGGGCAAAATACCGCCACAATTCCCCTGGCAGGGTTCGGTGATGACCGCCGCAAGCAGATTTCCATACGAAAACATCGCCCGCTCGAAGGCTTCCTTGTCGTTGAACGGCAGGGTGATGATGAGATTGCCCATCGGACGCGGAATACCCGACGAAGCCGGAATCGGAATCGGGGAGCGCGAGTTGCCGTAGGCCTCCGCCGGGGCGTAGGTGCTCCACAGGGTGTGGTCGTGGAAGCCGTGATAATTGCCCTCGAACTTGAGAATCATCTCGCGTCCGGTATAGGCACGCGCCACGCGGATGGCGTGCATGGTCGCCTCGGTACCGGAACAGGCCAGACGCACCATTTCCAAGCCGGGAACCATATCAATCATCATCTCTTCGACTTCGATTTCGAGTTCACCGGTCATCGCGAAAAGGACGCCCTTGCGAATTTCTTCTGCAACTTTGGCGTCCACTTCATCGATGGCGTGGCCCAAAATAATAGGGCCAAAGGCCATGCGATAGTCAATATATTTGTTATCATCTACATCCCAAAGATAACCGTCTTTGCCTTTTTTGACATAAGGGGTTATCCCATCGCCCCAATAGCGGAAATTGGAATTGACGCCCAGCGGCGTGACCTTATAAGCCCGCTTTTGCAGGGCCTGGTTTTTGCTGAAATTACGCATGAGTTTCTCCTTTTGGTAACTTGTTATGCTCTATTCAACAATTCCCGAAGGAATTCTCCACTGATAGATGTCTTTCAGCACCATAGGGACGATATTGGTGGTTGTCTTGCGTACCCCGGGCACTTTTCCTATCACCTCCGTAACAAAACGATATACGTCTCCGGTATCGCGCGCGAGAACCTGCACGCTGACATCCCGCTCCCCAATCGAGCAGGCCACATAACTGATTTCTTCCAATTCGGTCATGCGGCGCGCGACATCCAGAATTGAATCAGCATCACACTCAATCCAGACATCGGCAACAACCGACAGGCCCACCGACCTGGGATTGACCACCGCGCTGATTTGCATGACGTCGTTTTCAACCATGCGTTCAATTCGATAGCGAACCGCGCGCTCTGAAATATTGCCAATCTGACGCGCAATTTCCGCCGCATGAATACGGCCATTGTCAATTAACAAATTTATAATTTTCAAATCAGTTTTGTCGATTTTATACATATTTTCACCATTTCGCTTCCGTTTCTTACGCGAAGAATACTTCCACACTTCCGTTATGTCAACTAGAATGGTTGGAATCGGAAAACTATTGACAAACCAAGATTTTGTATGTTGACTATTATCTAAGTTGCGGTATAATTATTCTTCGGCATTATCCCCGTAGTTTTTAGGAGAAATCTATGAGCAATACAACAGCAGAAACCCTTACCCCGGTTGACATCAAACCCAAAACCCAGTTGACCGGTAAAGTAGTAAAAATTACTCTCGCGGGGGCGATTGTAGACCTGGGGCAAGCAGTACCAGGCGTAGTACACATCTCACAACTTCAGAGCGAACCCGTCAAACGGGTTGAAGATGTTGTCGAAATCGGAAAAGAAATTACAGCCTGGGTTCGCAAGGCGAAGTCAGACCGTATCGAACTGACCATGATTGAACCGCTCGGTCTGGAATGGCGCGAATTGAAACCTGAGACAGTCGTCAAAGGCAAGGTCATCCGCCTGGAGACCTACGGTGCATTTGTCGAAATCGGCGCGGAACGCCCCGGCCTGGTCCATATCAGCGAAATGGCGCACGGCTATGTCAAGACTCCCCAGGAAGTCGTCAAAGAAGGCGATGAAGTGGATGTTATGGTCTTGGAAATTGACCGCAAAAAGAAGCAAATTCGCTTGAGTATGAAGGCCACCCAACCCAAGCCGGAAGATTTTTTGCAGGAAGAAGAATCCCCGAAATTCGATCGCGCTGAGCGCAAGCGCGGCGGCAAGCGGACTGCTAAAGGCAAATCTGAAAGTTTCGAAATGCCTAAGGAACCCTCGGTGCCGGAATTGACCGCCTTTGAACTAGCCTGGCAAGCCGCCTTGGACCGTTCAAAAGCAGAAAAAGCAGCCAAGAGCAAAAAGAACAAATCCGAGGACAAAGACAAAGAAGATATCTTTGACCGCACCCTCAAGAGCCGCCTGCCAACCGCTTGATTTTCCACAGTTGTGACATTTCAAATCCCCTGCCATGCGCAACAGACAGGCAGGGGATTTTACATAAATTTGATTCGCTGACAATTGTCGTGAAGAAGCTCGCATTTTGGGGTATGAGCGCGCGCCCATACCCCAAAATGCGAGGGGTTACCACGGAGATTCCCAAAGAGTCACGAATCTTATTGACAAACAAAATCAAAGTTGATAAGATATATCCAGTTTAGAAAAGGAGAATCAAATGTTACAACAAACCGATACCCAACTGGTTTCATTAACAACAAGCGCAACCGATGCGATTCGAAATATTTTAAGTGAACGCAACCTGGAAGGTTACGCCCTGAGGGTTTATGTCAGCGGCGGGGGTTGCTGCGGCGCGCAATTCAACATGGCGCTCGACAACAACATTCGCGGCAACGACTTTACTTATGAAAATAACGGTATCAAAGTCGTTGTGGATGATGCGTCTGTCAACTATGTGCGTGGAGCCAAGATTGACTTTGTCAACGACCCGGCACGCGGCGCTGGCTTCCTGGTAGACAGCCCCAATAGCGGCGGCGGTGGCGGCGGCTCGTGCGGATGCGGCTCGAAGGGTCACGAAGAACATGACCACTCTGCCGAGTCGTCCTGCGCGTGCGGCGGTTCCTGTTCCTGCTAAACTATCCTGGAGAAAAAGCAAAAAGCGACGGAAAACACCGTCGCTTTTTGCTATGCCCTGGCTGGTTAGCGCCCCCGCAGGAACGAGATGATGGTTCCGAAACCGCCAATCATGGCAAGCAGGGCAATCACCAGCCCCATCGGAACAGGACTGCGAGCAGGCACCTCGGTTTCATAGGTCGGAACAGATAAAGGCCCCGGCGGGGTAAAGGTAGGCAAACGCGTCGGTGTGTACTCTACCGGGAAAGCAGCGGCCAATGTCGGGTCAATCGCGAAGGGCGTAGGCGTAAGCGTAGGAGGCGGCTCGACAATCGACAGGGCCGCTCCAGGCGGGCCAATCGAAACAAGCGGCGCGTATACCCATGGGAACCTTCTCCAGGTTGGCCCGGGTGACCTCCAGATAGTATCCGAAGACCCGGTTGAACCCCACCTTCAGGGATCCGATTCCCGTCCGCTCCCTTTCCCGGGCCTGCAACCCTGCGATGAAGTCCCGAGCCCCGTCCCGGACTCCCCTCAACTCGTCCAACGAAGCGTCGTATCCCTCCCGG
>JAWOIR010000166.1:0-4377 GCA_046484545.1 Anaerolineales bacterium | reverse complement strand
AAGGCCATACATGCGCCTGGTGATAAGCCATAAAGCCAAGGCGCTTCCAAGACCTATGTGTTCAAAACAACTGAATACAGGTGCGAATGAATGGCAGGCTGGGGCAACGATTACCAGCCCTGTTTCCAACCGGCGGAATTGACTCCGTGAACTGACAATCCGCGCCAAAAAGGGGATGATTATCGCTTGTCAATTCATCTCTTTTTGCCTATGCTTATAATGAGGCTCTTTAGGAACTCCCGTGATAAGCCCCCGCATTTTCGGCAAATATCAGAGAACCTATAATGAGTTAGGTTCCTTACCGGAGAGACATTATGAGCATCAAAAACTTATTCCTGAAACCATCCACCCGTGAATTTATTGCTGAATCGCGAAAAGTGCCCGGCTTCGGGCTTTTTGACCTGATTCACGGCCTGATTTATGCGCGCTGGACAAATTTGTATATCGCCATTGGCACCGGCCGCCATCCCCTGGCGCGCGTGTACCACCGCCTTCAGGCGGTCCTTCCACCCCTTTTTCGTCGTCGTATTGGCGACGGGAACAAACCGCGCACCAGTTTTGCCGAGGGGTATCACGGCAAGGTCGTGCCGCTTGGCAGCGCGCGTCAGTTGGTCAGCATCCAGGAGGACATCAACCTGCCCGACCTGGAGCAGGTCATTCCTTACAATTCAGCCCGTGCGATTGTCTTGAAAAATCCCGACCATATTGTGGCTCTCGATTGCCCCTGCCGGGTCTCGCGTCAGAATCCCTGCTTGCCGCTGGATGTCTGTCTGATTGTCGGTGAGCCGTTTGCCGGATTTGTCCGCGAGCACCACCCGGACAAATCACGCGAGATTACGCGCCAGCAAGCCCTCGACATCCTCGAAGCCGAAGACCGGCGCGGACACGTCCACCACGCCTTTTTCAAGGACGCCATGCTGGGCCGCTTTTACGCCATTTGCAACTGCTGCGCCTGTTGCTGCGGGGCGATGCAGGCTCAGCGCAACGGTACACCCATGCTGGCCTCCTCCGGTTACGTGGCCTTTATCGATGAAGGTGCCTGTATCACCTGCGGCGCGTGCGAAGCCTCCTGCCAGTTCGAGGCCATCGCAACCCCGGACGGCGTCAGTGTAGTGGATGACGAGAAATGTATGGGCTGCGGGGTCTGTGTCGGCCAGTGTTCCCAGGAAGCCATCCAGATGCGCCGCGAGGAAAGCAAGGGCGAGCCGCTGGAAATCTTCCAGTTAATGGAGCAAGCAGGAAAACATTAGAGAAGAAAGTAACGCGAAATGGCCTGTTTGGTCAGTGTACATTGACCAAACAGGCCATTTCGCGAATATTCTCAACTATACGCCCAAAACGGGGATAAAGCCCAGGCTTATCGTCAGTATCAGGCACAAACAGCAAAACAGGATAAATACAATACTGCACCCAATCGCCCATTTTTTCCAGGCGTCTGATTGCTGCCTGGGCTGTTCGAACGAGGCGGCAGAGGGGGCTGGACTGGCCGATTTTGCCACTTGCGGACGAGCTGGCGCGGGCTGGTGGGGCATGTCGCTGGCCAACACCTCAACCGCTTCTTTGGATTCTTTCAAACTGGTTTGGAAATGTTCACGGTGAACTTTCACCGCCTCGCTTTTGTTGCCCTCGCGAATCAGGCGCTTGACTTCGTCCAGCGCGGCAGCGCCGCTTGGGAAGCGCGAGACAGGCGGCGGTGCCGAGGCCATGATGGTGGGGGCGTTGCGCGAGTCGCTCATGGATGCGCCACAGGATGGGCAGTCGCTGGCTGAAGCCTCAACAGGTGCGCCACAGGATAGACATTTTTTCTCGTCAGTCATAATAATCTCCTTTTCATTCACTAATGCGATATTTGTCGACCATTTTCTGGTTGGTGGTCACGTACAGGTTGTCCTGGTCGTCAAAGGCCAGCCCGTAGGCAAAAGTCCTGACTTTAACTACGTTCAAATAGCGCCCGTCGTTGCTAAAAACTTGCACACCTTGCATCGCGCTGACGTAAACCCGTCCCTGGGAATCTACCACAATTTGGTACGGGGCACGAAATTGTCCCGGGTCGTCGCCCGCGCTGCCAAAGCGGTTGATAAAGCGGCCATCAGGCCCAAAGATAAAGACCGCGTTGTTGAACGTGCCCAACACATACACCTTGCCGGAACCGTCCACTGCAATTTTTGCCGACAACTCCGTGTCGCCTGAGACGGTCGAGACCGCCTTTTCGACAACCTGCCTGATTTCTCCTTCCGTGCTCATCCAGAGGATGTCCTCGTTGTTTGCAATCGCAACCAGCGAGCCGTCCAATGCGAGGGCCAAATAGTTTAGACGATAATCTGCGTGCTGGATTTCTCCCAGGGAATTGCCGAGCGAATCAAATTTCAGAATTCTGCCGAAGACCGGGATATAAACCACGCCGTCGCGGGATACTACCATTGTATCAAAGTATGGGTCGGTAATCTCTTTGGGAATTATCCACTGGGTTTCAAAGTTCCCCTCGCCATCGAAGACCTGCACACGCCCATCGCCATAATTTGCCACATAGATGCGGTCACCATCCGGCGCAACCGCAATGGCGCGCGAGTCTTCGAATTTACCAGGGCCGCTCCCTTCGCCGCCAAAGGTCATTTCGCGTTGGGCGAAGCCGCTAAAAGGTACGTTGAATGGCAGCAGTTCATCGAGTTCGTCGGTACTGAAAGCGCCTACCAGGGCAATCCCAAGCGGGATAACCACGGTTGCCAGCACAATCAGGGTGACAAAGACAAAAGTGCAGCCCAGTGTCCGCCCCAGGTTTTCCACGTTGCGCGGCCCGATAGGAACGCCCGCCCCCGTACTCACGCTGACCGAATGCGCCATGAACTGGTCTATGCCCGTGCCTGTCAGGGTGACGGGCTGACCGCTTGCCAGCCTGCCAACAGCCTGACGGGCGGAAAATTCATCGCTGCCGGTGATTTCGCGATACAGGGCGACTGCCTCGCTCGCGTGCCCGGACTCGGCCAGGCTTTTGACCTCGTTAATCCGCCGGGCCTGTTGCACCAGGCCGCCCATGTCCCCGATTCCGCTCAGGGTAAAGTTGCCGGGCCTGGAAGAGAAAGACGGCCTGGTGCGCAGGTTTTCAGGCACAATCACAGAAGTCTTGCAATACGGACAGCGGATAATGGGGTCGTTGCCCTCATAATCGAGCGGCGCGCCGCAGTTTGGACAATTGAACGCATGAGACATGGTACTCTCCTTGAACAAGTGAGTTTTTCAGAATTCATGTGATAAGTCCCCGCATTTTGGGATGTAAGCGCGCCAGACGTGCTCACATCCCAAAATGCGGTCTTTTTTGCAGCAGGTTCAGACAATTATTTAACTATTTACCTATTTTAGGTCTTTTTTGGATAATATTCAAGGCTCTTTGATAGTTCCCGTGATAAGCCCCCGCACTTTGGGGCAAATATCAGAGAACCATATTCAAGCCTAGATAAGCATCTTGTTAGAAATCCTCTCCAGATATAGGCTAATTTGGATATTGTTTGTATAATTTTTCACATAACGTACCATTTACATGTGAAAGAAAGAGAGCCAAACCATGAACAGCATGTTTACATCACGCAAGGTTGTTATTATCGGTGCGGGGGCGGTTGGGTCGAGTTTTGCCTATGCCCTGGCCCAAAAAGGAATCGCGGATGAAATCGCCCTGAGCGACATCAACCGCGATTATGCCGAGGGCCAGGTGCTCGACCTGGCGCACGGACTGCCGTACTATCCGAATGTGCAAATCAAGATTGGCACAGAGAAAGACTACGCCGATGCCAGCGTGATAGTCATCACTGCCGGGGCAAAGCAAGCCCCCGGCGAAACCCGCCTGAATTTGCTGCAAAAAAATGCCGCCATGATTCGGGGCATCATGGACGACATCGCTGCCCAAAACTCGCGGGCGGTGGTATTGATTGCCAGCAACCCGGTTGACATCCTAACCCAGGTCGCCATCGCGCATTCGGGCTGGCCGAAGAATCGCATCATCGGCTCCGGGACGGTGCTGGATAGCGCACGTTTCCGTTACCTGTTGAGCAAGCACTGCGATGTGGATGTCAGCAATGTGCATGCCTACGTATTGGGTGAACATGGCGATAGCGAAGTAATGGCCTGGTCGATGACCCACGTGGGCGGCATCCCGATTGAGGAGTACTGTCCGCGCTGCGCCACCTGCGGCAGTTGGGAACAGGAACGTGAAAAAATCGCCAGTCAGGTTCGGGATTCGGCCTATCACATCATTAACTACAAGGGCGCGACTTACTACGCCATCGGCATGGCGCTGGTGCGGATTACCGCCGCCATCCTGCAAGACCAGAACAGTGTGCTGACCGTCTCGACCCTGCTTAACGGCGAGTACGGGTTGCACGATGT
>JAWOIR010000158.1:0-3232 GCA_046484545.1 Anaerolineales bacterium | reverse complement strand
GGAAATCTCCCCGCCCTTTGAGGGGAGATTTCCGAGAAATGGCCTATTGGGCGGCACATGTGCCGCCCAATAGGCCATTTCTCGGGTTTTCCCCCTTCCCGCTGGGAAGGGGGCAGGGGTTTGGGAGAAAGTTCATTTTAGATTTGGAATTGCTGTTGGCGCAGCAAACAAAAAAGAAGCGAAAGAATTTCTTCCGCTTCCCTAACTGAATACTGGTTACTGGAAACTGACACTTATCCCAAATGCATCGGCATAATCACATGCAGGAAATTATCATCCCCTACCGGGCGGACAACGCCGGGCGCGTTGGGAGCCGAGGTCTCGATAGCCACATTCGGCGATTTGACCACTTCCAGCACCTCGCGCAAGTATTTGACATTGAAGGCAATCAGGAGCGGGATGCCATCCACCGTCGCTTCGACCAGGGTCTCGTTTGAGCCGGTCTCCTCGCTATGGGCCGAAATCTCGACTTCGCCAGGCTGCATTTCGCCGTTGGTCTTGATGTTCAGGCGCACCACGTTCGAGCCTTCGCGAGCAAAAATCTCAGCCTGGCGGCAGGCTTTAAGCAGCGAACCTGTCGAAACCAGGGTGCGCGATTTGTGCGAGCGCGGGATAATCTGCTGGTAATCGGGGAACGTGCCGTCAATCAACTGCGAAACCAGTTCGGCATCCTTGACGCGGAATACCACCTGTCCGCGTCCTTTCGGGATGACCATCTGAACTGTCTGCTCGCCGTCCGAAGCAATGCGGGCCAGTTCGCTCAACGCCCGAGCCGGGATGATAGCGCTCACTGAGGCCGGCGCCGCCGCCGAAAGCGTGGCAGAGCGTACCGAAAGCCGGAACCCATCCGCCGCCGCCATCGTGACCTTGTCGCCCTCCACCAGCACCAGCACGCCCATCAGCACCGGGCGGGCTTCGTCGGTCGAAGCGGCAAAGGCCACCTGGTGAATCATCTCTTTGAAATCGGTCATGTTTATCAGGATGGCGTCGTCAAAATCAGGCACGGGCAGGGGCGGGAATTCCTGAGCGTCGATGCCCTTGATATCGTTGGTCGAAGAGCCGGAACGCACATTCAAGGTCTGGTTCTGGGTATTGAGCGTCAGGCTGACCTGTGGGTCGGGCATGGTGCCGACCAGGTCGGCAAGCGTACGCGCCGGAACCGTCGTCGAACCTTCCTCCTCGATTTTTGCGCCAATCCAACAGGTGATGCCCATTTCCAAATTGGTTGCCGAAAGGCGCAAGCGGCCCTCGTCGGTGGCAATCAGTACGTTTGCCAGCACAGGCAGGGTGCTGCGCGGCGAAACCGCGCGTGAGACAATGCTTAATCCGCGAGCCAGATTTTCTTGAAGGACGGTGACTTTCATCGGCTGTTCTCCTGAGTTTGATGCAAAAAGTATATCACGATTGCTAAAAACCGAATATCAAAGAAACGCCCACCATCAGCAATCCAAACAGGAATTGAAGCGCAAACAGGGCCGCAAAGACATACGCCACCACCGTCAAAGCCGGGGTGACATGGCCCTGGGCAGGGGTCTGCCCGTCTGCCAGTTGGCGGATGATTTGGGCGGCCTGCGCCTGGGGTTTGGATGCCACGCCCCCAACCCACCACCAGCCCTGGGCGGGAACCGGCACGACCACCCTTTGGCCCTGGTAACCGTTGAGCCACAATCGCAACGCTTCAGGCGGATTCAGCGCCAGGTCTGCCGGCAGGACGACGACTCGGGCTTCTTCCGCTCCCTCAGGGATGGGTTGCTCCACCTCCTGAACGGCCACCGGCAAATCGGCGGACTGGCGGGTAATCGCCTCCGCCACGCGCTGGCCGAATCCGCTTTCGGCGTGTTCGAAGACCAGCACCGGGAACTCGCGATAGCGCTCAACTATCAAATCGGCGGCGCGGCCCCCGTCGCGGCGCAGGGTGGCGATGTGATACACCAACAGGGCGACAAAGACCAACAGGACCTGCAAGGAATTGAGCACCGATGCCAGGAAATCAGATGGCAGGCTGCCGCCCAGTACCGCGCTCAAGAGGAGAAACGCCAGCGATACTGCGGTAATCATGCCGCCAATCACTGCCGCAAAAATGACCAGGTACAGGTAAATGCGGCGCACGAGCGACTGACGGGCCAAGTCGCCTTGCTCGCCTTCAAGCAGGGCTTCGGCTTGCATCCTGCGCCAGGCCATCAGCCAAAGCGGCAGGCCGACAAACAGGGTTGCCAGCGCGCCGCTCAAGCGCGAGCGCAGCAAATTGCCCCAAACTGCGTTGGGCAGCAGCAAAAGGTCAATCAGGAAGGCGAGCAGCAGGGTCAGGCCAATGACGGCGGCGGCCAAGCCAATCGGGGCGAGAACGTAATAGTACAGGCGTTTGATTCCGGCGCGGCGTCCCGGCTCGTGATGAGAATCGGCTTCGCGGCGGAACCAGTCGCCATAGTAGGCCCAAACCAAACCGAGCGGAATACCAATCGATATCGGGCCACTGATTTCGCGTAAAAAGCGGGCAAACGTGGTCGATTCACCCAACAATATTTTCAGGATGACATCCAGCAGGATGCCCGCCGCCGAAAGCACAACCACCACCCCGGCCAGCGAGAGCAGGTAGAGCGCGCCCAGGCGCAGGTTGGAGCCTTGTTCGAGTTCATCCACCAGCGCGTCCTGGCAGAGTTTCCAGGAATACAGCCAAATGGGCGCGCCAACCAGCAGCAGGCTGATGCCATTGATGACCAGGTTGTGCCCGGCGGGGCCGAGGATGGCAACCTCCGGCAGGAAGAGCAGGTAGCGAAGCACGAATTGCGCGCCGAAAATGACCATCAGCAAGCCATAAGCCAGCCAGAGATAGCGGTACAGGCGGCGCACGTCGGCGAAGTTTTCGCGTTCGGGCAGGGTCGGCCAGATGCCGCGCAGGAGATTCCAGAAGTAAGCGGCAGCGGCGCCGTTCATCAGGATGGCTATCAGGTTGTCGAGCCAGGACTGGGAGCCGCCGAATAGGGCACTGGCGCGGTCGAGGCGAACGGTTTCGATGAAGGTGCGGTCAATCAGGGCCAGCAGGTTTTGCACAACCGGAATCAGGGTAAAGAGCAGCACCAGGTAGAAAAAAACAGCCCGGGAGGTGGAGGCTTGCTCTTCAGGGTCATTGGCGGCGGCGCGCTGTGCCCATAGCCAGTGAAAAAGGAAAATCGGCACACCTACCAGGATGAGCGCCAGGGCTTGTGCCAGGGTGGATGCGGTGGGGAAGAGC
>JAWOIR010000080.1:0-3191 GCA_046484545.1 Anaerolineales bacterium | reverse complement strand
TGGCCGCGCAGTTCTTCGAGCACATCCGCCGAGGTCGAGTAATGCCCACTGGCGGTCTTGCGGAAGTTGCCGGGCGGCGTCAGACGCAGGCGCTCGAACAAAACTTTCGAGAGTTGCTGGGTCGAATTAATATTAAAAACCGACCCAACCGACTCATAAATCCGTTTTTCAATGTCGTTAATCCGCTCGGTCAGTTCCTTCGAGAAAGCCTGGAAAAAGTCCAGGTTCAGGCGCACGCCGTTCATTTCCATCTGCGCCAGCACCGCCACCAACGGCATTTCCACCTCGCGGAAGACCTCCATCAGCCCGGCTTTTTGCACTTCCTCTTCCAAAATTGCCTTCAGGCGCAGGGTCATATCGGCGTCGGCAGCGGCATACGGCGCGGCGTTCTCTACCGGCACATCGGCCATCGAAATTTGGTTCTTGCCCTTGCCAATCAGGTCTTCGATGTGGGTCATCTCGATATCGAGACGCGCCAGCGACAGGTTCTTCAGGCCCAGGTTGCGCGAACCGGGGTCAATCAGCCATTCGGCCAGCATGGTGTCAAACGAAAGCGGCGCAACCTCCAGCCCAAAACGCGCCAGCACAATCGCATCGTATTTAATGTTGTGTCCAATTTTGGGGATGTCGGGATTGGTGAGCGGAGTCTTAAGGGCGGTTAGTACCGCATCCAGACTTAAATTCTGGCCCTGGCTGTGACCGGTCGGGATGTAATAGCCGACTCCCGTTTCACAGGCCAATGCGATGCCGACAATTTCTGCCCGCATCTCCTCGGTCGAGGTGGTTTCGGTATCGAAGGAAATTTCTGTCGCTTTTTCAAGTTCCGCTACCAGGGCAGACAGTTTCTCGGGGCTGTCGATGATTCTCGTTTCGGTATCGGTTGCAGGAGCGGGCGTGGCTTGGGTGTAGGCTGGGGCCGTTTCAAAAAAGGACATCTGCCCGCCCGGTTTGACGGCAACCGGCCTGGATGTTGCATTCGCCGTTTTACCGGCGAGCGCGGCCACCCTGGGAACGAGCGAGCGGAATTCCAACTCACGGAAGAGTCCCTCCACTTTGGCGGGGTCAAAGTTTGCAGGCCTGGCCTGTTCCAAATCCAAATCAATATCCAAATCGGTGCGGATGGTCGCTAAATCGCGGCTCAGGTAGGCCATGTCGCGGCTTGCTTCGAGTTTGCTGCGCACTTTGGGCGGAACCTGGTCGAGGTGTGCGTACAGGTCGTCGAGCGAACTGAAGGTTTCGTAGAGTGCCTGGGCGGTTTTTTCGCCGATGCCCTTGACGCCGGGGATGTTGTCGGACGTGTCGCCGAGCAGGGCTTTGTAATCGACCACCAGCCGGGGCGGCACGCCGAAGTATTCCTTGACCTGTTCCTCGGTGATGTAATCTTGCGATTCGCCCATTTTACCCTTCTGCGGTAGGCTGACGATGACGTGGTCGCCGACCAGTTGCAGCAGGTCGCGGTCACCGGTGATGATTTTGACGCCGATGCCCTGGGCGGCAACTTTTTTGGCGATGGTTCCAAGCACATCGTCGGCTTCAAAGCCTTCCATTTCCAGGCGCGGAATGTTGAAAGAGTCAACCAGTTGGCGGATGCGCTCAATTTGCGGGCGCAGGTCGTCGGGCATTTTGGCGCGGGTGGCTTTGTATTCGGGGAAGAGGTCGTCGCGGAAGGTTTTACCGACGTCAAAGGCGACGGCCAGGTAATCGGGCTTTTCCTGTTCGAGCAGGCGCAGCAGCACAGTCGAGAATCCGTAGATTCCGGCAGTTGGTTCGCCTTTGGATGTCTGCCAGCGCGAGCCGCTGGGCGAGTAGCCTGTCAGCGCAAAGTAGGTGCGGTAGGCCAGGGCGTGTCCATCGATGAGGTAGAGGGTTTTGGGCATGGGGTTAATTTACCATAAAACTTGACAAGATTAACGCAAAATAGCATGTTGGCGCGGCCCATTGCCGCGCCAACATGCTATTTTGCGTATCTGCTTTTCTTCTACTTCGTCGCCTGGGCCACAACTGCAGCGAAGGCTTCGGGGTTGCGCACGGCCAGGTCGGCCAGCATTTTGCGGTTGATGGCGATGTTGGCTTTCTTCATGGCCGCAACCAACCGGCTGTAGGCGATGCCGTTCAAACGCGCGGCGGCGTTGATGCGGGCAATCCACAGGCGGCGCAGGTCGCGTTTGCGCACGCGGCGGTCACGAGTAGCGTACCACATGCTCTTGAGCATTGCTTCGTTAGCGCGCTTGAAGAGCAGGTGCTTGGAACCACGCTGACCTTTGGTATATTTCAAAACTTTCTTGTGACGGCGATAGCCTTGCGGGCCACCTTTTACACGAGCCATTGTTTACCTCCTGCGTTCCCTCGGGCGTCGAAGCGGTTTGTTTCCGGCTTCAGTTGCGTACACCCGGTAGACGCAAATACAAACTTGAATAGGATGATACTACTTGAGATTCGGCACAAGACGGCGGACACGTTTGATAATGCCGCGGCCCTGCACGGGCAGCATATTGCTTAACAAAACCTTGCTGCGCTTCGAGGTGCGGCGGCGCAGATGGCTCTTGCCGCCCTTGGTACGAACCAGGACACCCGAACCGGTCAGGCGAAACCGTTTGGAGGTTGCCTTGTGGGTCTTGAGTTTAAATTTGCCTGCTTTTGGCTTTCTAGGCATGGCGTATTGCTCCTTTCGACAAAAATAACTGCGGGGTTGGTTTGCTTATCCCGCAGCAATGGACAAAGATTTGCAAACGATTGACTACTTTTTGCTGGATTCTTCTTCCGGCTCTGACTCTTTGCCCTCGCCTTTTTCCGCTTTTTTGGGCTTGGCTTTGGCAGGAGCCATGACGACCAACATGGTGCGTCCTTCAAACATAGGAGATTGTTCGATAATGCCGACATCCGAGAGAGTTTGGGCAACTTCACGCAAGTCTTTGAGGGCAATTTCAGGATAATCCATTTCGCGGCCTCGGAACTTGACAGTGACACGCACTTTGTGCCCTTGAAGCAACCAGCGGCGGGCATCTTCAACCTTGAAGCCGCGATGATGTTCATTGGTTTTGGGGCGCAGACGAATCTCTTTGACTTCGATTTTCACTTGCGCTTTTTTTGCTTCGCGTTCCTTTTTCTCGCGTTCGTACAGGAACTTGCCAAAATCCATGATGCGGCAGACTGGCGGGCTGGCGTTGGGGGATACCTCTACCAGGTCCAAG
>JAWOIR010000460.1:0-4740 GCA_046484545.1 Anaerolineales bacterium | reverse complement strand
CGTTTTAACCAGGATCGTTATATAAAATAAACCCAGGTTTTAAACCTGGGTTTCAGACTTGCAAGCCGCCTGGAGCGGAAATGGCCAGGTCTTGATTATGGCGGAAACAACCTACAGCATAATGCAAAGTATCTTTGGCGGCGAGGCAGGCCCGGGCGTGGTGCGCATCGTCTCCATTCAGGACACGGAGTACGCCCTGTGGTCACAGCGCGATGCGTGGGCAATCATCCCATTTGAATTTATCACCCCAAAGATGAAGGTGCTGGAGATAGACGGCCAGACTCCCATTCGGCGCATTTTTGACGAGTCTGCATATGCGCTTGGGGTTGGTTTTACCTTGAGCGGCGGCGAACTCGACCTACCCGCCGGCAACCGCGACCCGGATAAAATGGCAACAGTGATGATGACCGGCACGACCGCCCTGGTGCGCGCGACGGCCTACAAAATGGAGCAGCACAGCAACATCTATCCCGCCCGCGACATTATTGATTGGTTCAACGAATCGGACATTGTTCACGTCTCAAACGAGATTCCCTTTGCGCCCGGCTGTCCTTACCCTGACCCCGGTCAAATTCGCCTGATTTTCTGCTCCGACCCGAAGTATATTGAACTGCTCGAATACATCGGCACCGATGTTGTTGAACTGACCGGCAACCACTTCCAGGATTGGGGGTCGGATGCCACCCGCCACACGCTTGATATGTACGATGAGCGCGGCTGGCCCTATTTCGGCGGCGGAAGGGACCTGGCAGACTCTCAAAAAGCGGCTATTATCGAACGTGGCGGGATGAGTTTTGCCTTCATCGGCTGCAACCCGGTCGGGCCTGAGTTTGCCTGGGCACGCGAAGACAACTGGCCGGGCGCGGCCCCGTGCGGCGATGGTTGGCCCGGCAAGCCCAGGGGCGGACACGGCTATGAATGGGTGGAAGAAGAGATAGCGCGGTTGAAGGCCGAAGGCCATATCGTGCTGGCGACCTTCCAGTATTTTGAGTATTACAGCCCCGAAGCGCGCCCCTGGCAGGAACGGGATTTCCGCCGCATTGCCGAAGCCGGAGCCGTTGCAATCAACGGTTCACAGGCCCATTACCCGCAGGTGATGGAGTTTTACGGCGACTCATTCATTCACTACGGCCTGGGCAACCTGTTTTTCGACCAGATGGGTTACGACAACCCCAGCAGCGGCATCCGCACCACCAAAACGCGCTGGGGATTCATCACTCGCTACGTCTTTTACGATGGCAGACTGGCCAGCATCGAATTGCTGACGACCATGCTTGAAGATTTCTCCAAGCCGCGCCCAATGACTCCCGAGGAGCGCCAACTCTTTTTGGAAGAATATTTCCGGGAAAGCGGCTGGTAAAAGGATACACAAATGAGCATTTACGATATTTCCCTGACGATTTCCGCCTCGCTGCCGGTCTGGCCGGGCGAGCCGCCGGCAAAACTGACCCAAACCGCAAGCATGGATTCCGGTGCGGATTACAATGGCACCCACCTCGATTTCTCCGCGCATACCGGTACGCATATTGACGCGCCCCATCATTTTCTAAACGATAACCGCACCGTCGAATCGCTGCCGCTCAACGTGCTGACCGGCCCGTGTTATGTCGCCCAACTGCCGGATGATATAGACGAAATCAGCGCGGAAGTCCTTGAGCGTTTGCCGCTGCCAACAGGTGTTGCGCGCATCCTGTTTGGCACGCGCAATTCCAAACTCTGGGCGCAGGGTGAAGAACAATTCCAGGAGAACTTTGTCTCCATCAGCGAAAATGGGGCCGAATGGCTGGTAGCGCGCGGCATCAAACTGGTTGGGATTGATTATCTCTCGGTTGCCCCATATAGCGACCCCGCTCCAACCCACCAGGTTTTACTACGCGCCGGAGTCATCGTCCTTGAAGGCCTCGACCTGTCACAGGTCCCGCGCGGATTCTACGACCTGTACTGCCTGCCGCTCAAACTGGCCGGGAGCGACGGCGCACCCGCCCGCGCCATCCTGGTTGGTTAATCAAAATCAGTACTTCGGAAAGTTGGAAGAATTTCTGATTTTTGGTGTGTAGCGGGCCACAAATGCGCGCCCGCTACACACCAAAAATCAGGGTCCTTGCGAAATATTCGTGAACTACTGAAAATAGATGTTCAAGTCGGAGCAGTCGAAACGGTTGCCGCAGTTCGGGCAGGTGATTTTGCAGTTTCGCTCGTACATCTCGGCCCCGCAACGGTCGCACCAGTAGCGTTGCTCCACCTGCACAGGCTTGAATAGTTCGGGATTAAATTGACGGATGTTTTCCGGCCCCAGGTCGGTCAGGGCCTGGATAACGTTTTCGGCATCCCGAAGCAATTCCGTGACACGCACCCCCCGACACGCTGGCTGCCATTTCGTCAGCCATTTCAGGCTGCGGGCATACATTTTTTGCGCGCCTGCGTAATTGTGTTGTATGATATGGAAATAACAGACCCCCACCTGCAGGATTCCGCGATATAAATCGCGAATCTCGCCCGTTTCCGCCATCCAGGCTTCTTCGAGCAGTTCATGCGCCTCGAAATAATCCCCTGCGTTGAAGGCCGCAATCCCTTCCAACACCTTGTCCGGCAATCTGCCTGCGCATGGCTTGAAATCAGACATAATCGGCAGTATATCACCGTTCAGAACAGTATGCCCTGTTCGCTAACATGGCTCTTTTAAAATTCCCGTCATAAGTTCCCGGTGCTCTGATATTTGCCGTAAAGAAGGCCGCATTGTGGGAACCTATCACGGAAACGCTCAAAGAGCCAAGTTTCCACAACATGGAGTTTTTTTATGCAATTAACACAGAAAACCAAATACTACCTGGGGGCCGGGATGTACGCTTCCGGCATCATCATCGGGTTGCTGCTGGCAATCCTGCTGGCCTGGGCCGACTTTGAAGCCTCGTTCTTTGAGTTTGGCCGGCAATCTGCCATGCTGTTTGGGCGTTCAGCCGAACAGCAACTGGATAAATTTTCCTGTCCCCTGGCAATCACCCGTAATGAAATTTCACAGATTAAAGCAGAAATCAGGAATCCATCTGAACGAGTGGTAAAAACTGTCCTGCGCGTGTCAAAAACAGAAGGCTCTGTAATCCTGATAGACCGCATAGAAGGTCAACTGGAGTTTGCTCCAGGCGAAAGCATTCAATTCGAATGGCCGATACAAGCCTCTGACGCGGCCTGGGACCGTTTTATCATGGCGCGCGCCTTTGTGATTCCCAGTTCGCCGATGCCCTCAATGGCAAGTTACTGCGGCATCCTGGTCATTGACCTGCCCTTCCTGACCGGCAACCAGGCTTTAGCCCTTGCTGCCATCTTCGGCCTTACCCTGCTTGGCGGCGGCTGGCATTTATGGATGAGCAATGCCGGACAGGGAATATTAGACTCGGAGAAAAACCGGCGACTGCTGGCCATTTATGCCCTTCTCATTGTTCTCGGGGCAATTCTGGCCGCCTTTAGTAACTGGATTTTGGCGGGCGCGCTGCTCTTTTTGAATTTGCTCTTGACACTGGGCGCGTTACCCTACAAAATCATGCAGCGTTAGCCTGAAAAAAGAAAGCAGAACGGGGCAGGAAATTCCTGCCCCGTTTTTTCATTTCGGTTTGCCTTCACTGGTTTTTAAGCGCGGGCTGTAGATGGTTTTTCTGTCCATTTCGACCCGCCAAATCCACTCTTCTTCGACCAGTTCATTCAACGCTTTTTCGAAGGTTGGCCTGTCCATGTGTTTTACTTTCGGCAAGTCGTTCAAGTTCTGCCACAAATCTTCCTGGCTGATGCGGGCTTGCTTCATGACCAGGCGCACCAACGTAACCTTGTGTGGAGAATCTTCCCCCATATCAAGCAAGAACAGCATCCCGGTAGTGGGTCGTTTTACGTTATCGTCAGGCATGAAAATATTACCAGTACTTCTCGAAAGTTGAAAGAATTTTCGATTTTTGGTGTGTGTAGCGGGCATATGCCCGCTACACACACCAAAAATCGGGCTCCTTGCAAAATATTCATTATCTACTGATTATAGCAAAAATGTCCGAATTATGGGCAGTGAATTGCGGCGATTTTTACCCGTAAGTTGCGCGATTCAAGCAGGTCTGTGTTGTCGCTCCACTGGTCAACATTGCCGATGAGCGGCAGACTGGCAATCGCCGGGTCACTGATTTGGGACAGGAGGGCATCGGCGAAACCATGCAGGGCGATGACCTGGAAAGGTCGCCCAAAGAATTGGGTGGTGATTTCGGGCAGCGAGTCGGTCAGGCCAAGGCTGTTGTGCTTGCCGGCGATAAATTCATAGGCCGGGATAAGATGCTTTTGACGGGTGCGCCAGGAGCGGGCAGCCAGGGCTTTTCCCAGGGTCGGGTAGAGTGCGGGGCCGCAATCGAGTTGCTTGAAGGCAGTGCCCAACCATTTGGGGTAGGGCGCATAGCGGCGTTCCATCAGGAAGCACAGGCGCATAATGTCGCGGACTAAACGCGCGCCAATCAGCGCCGAGCCGACTTCGTCGCCGACCAGCCCGGCGCGTCCCATCAGGTGTTCTTCCTGTCCAATGCGCGCCCAGCCGCAGGCCAGCAGGTAGAGCCAGACGTCGCGCGGGTAATACTCAAAGCCGCGGCGAAGGTCTTCGAGGCCGATTCCGTCGTGATACACGGCACCGGCTGTCAGGGTGAGTAAACATTGTTCGGGAATGGATAACCAGTCGGCGGGGGAGAGATTCTCGGCAGAGTCTAAGCCCAGATGGTC
>JAWOIR010000456.1:0-2575 GCA_046484545.1 Anaerolineales bacterium | reverse complement strand
GAAGTGCGACAGGCTGCCGCGCTGGCTCTCTGCCACCGGCCTGATTCGCAAGCCACCCCGGCCCTGCTTCACGCCCTGTCTGACTCTGACGCGATGGTCGCCAGCATGGCTGGCAAAGCCCTGGCCTTACTCAAATCTGACGCGGTTTCGGAGCTGACTGCCGCCCTAGAAAGCGAGCGCAACCCCGCAGCCCGGCGCGAAATTGTCCGCGCCTTGGCTGAAATTGGCGACTCCGCCGCCCTGCCGGCCCTCATGAAGGCCCTCGAAAGCGATTCGGCCCTGCTTCAATACTGGGCCGAACACGGCCTGGAAAAACTCGGCCTGGGCATGGTCTATCTCAAACCGTCGTAAAATTGGAGCACCGGCAAAAAGTTTGTCCGGTGAAGAAAGAATGAACAAAATCCTAACCATTGTTAAAAACCCCCGCTACATCATCCTGGCTGTGGTGGCCCTGTTGCTTTTCCTTGGCAGCCTATTTGGTATGCGCGCTTTTGTGCGCACTCAACAAATTTTCCAAATGGACGGTGTTGATATCAAGCGAGGCCAAACAGCCACTCCCGACACCCCCGACCTGCCGACCCCGGCCCCGCTCATCCCGCCGGTTGACTTGCCTCCGTCCTGGGACGGCGCCAGCCGTATTAATATTATCCTGCTTGGCATTGATGCGCGTCGGGATGCTGAAAATCCTGATGCTGCGCTTGCAGACACTGTGTTGGTTGTCACCATCGACCCGCAAAGCAATACGGCAGCCATGTTTTCCATTCCGCGTGATACCTGGGTGAATATTCCGGGCTATGGCTATGGCAGGATTAACCAGGCACATTTGCTTGGCGAGCGTTCCAGGCTACCCGGTGGCGGCCCAACATTGGCGGCTCGCACGGTTGAGGAATTTCTGGGCATCCCGGTGCATTACTATGCCCGCGTAGATTTCATGACTTTTGTTCATTTGGTTAATTACATGGGCGGTATCGAAGTTGAAGTTCATCAAAAAGTGATGGTCGACCCGCTTGGCCCGGAGCAAAAGCGCCAAATTCCGCGCGGTGTGCATCGCATGGATGGCATGATTGCCCTGGCCTATGCTCGCGCGCGTGGCACCGAAGGCGGCGATGTAGACCGCGCCCGGCGTCAGCAGGCAGTCTTGATTGCCATGCGTAACAAGGCTTTCGCCCCGGAGAACTTTCCCAATTTGATTGCCAAGGCGCCCGAAATCTATGGTGTCTTGCAAGATGGTATCAATACCAACATGCGATTCGAGGATGCCCTTCGACTGGCTGTTCTTTTACAGCAAATCCCGCTTGAAAATATCGAGCGCGGCGTCATCGACTACTCGATGGCTTTACTGGATATGACTCCCGAGGGCGCAAGCGTTTTAAAACCCATTCCGGATAAAATTCGTGAACTGCGCGATGAACTCTTTACATCCGAGGGTGCTGCCAGCCCCGCGGCCACAGGCATAGACTTGGCTGACCTGGTGCGACAGGAAAATGCCCGTGTTGTGGTGCGCAACGGCACGTTCAATCAGGGGCTTGACCAGCGCACAGCCAATTACCTGCAAACGTTGGGTGTCAATGTGATTGGTTTTGACAATGCCACCGAAGCGACCACCGTCACCCGTGTTATCGACTATACCGGCAATCCATACGCGTTGCAATTTATACGTACGACATTTGGCATGAGCGCTCCCGGCCAGATTATTGTCCGCTACGACCCCAACTCACAGGTGGATGTCGAGATTATCGTTGGCAATGATTGGGCCAACAACAACCCGATGCCGTAGTTTGTATTCGCAAAATCTAAAAAACGTCGTCTCGATATTGGAGACGACGTTTTTCTTTTCCACTTTTTCACTATTCTCAGTAGAACACGAATATCATGTAAGGAACCCGATTTGTGGTGTGCAGCAGGTGTACGCCTGCTGCACACCACAAATCGGAGATTCTTTCAACTTTCGTGAAGTACTGATTCTACTTCTTGACCCAGCCCAGTCCAATTCGTCCACGCTCGGCTTCGATTTTCTGGATTTCGACATCGATGACATCGCCAACCTTCAAGACCGTGCCAAAGGGGATTTGGCTCTTGTGCAACAGGCCGTCCTGTTTGACGCCGATATCGACAAAGGCGCCGAAATCGACCACGTTGCGCACGGTTCCCTTGAGTTCAAAGCCGACTGCCAGGTCTTCCATTTTGAGCACGTCTGAGCGCAGGATGGGGGCGGAAGCCTCCTCGCGCGGGTCGCGCCCCGGGCGGATAAGTTGCTCGAGGATGTCGTGCAGAGTCGGGAGACCGCAGCCGATTTCGGCGGCCAGTTTTTCGGGCGGGGTTTTGGCGGTCAGGGCATCCAGGGCCGGTTTACGCTCGTTTAACGGCGAGGCAGGCGTCAGCCTGGCGCGCTCCAGCACGGCCAGGGCCACGGGATAAGACTCTGGATGAATGGCGGAGGCATCTAGCGGATTTTTTCCATCCCGAATGCGCATAAACCCGGCACTTTGTTCGTAGGCTTTCGGCCCCAACCCGGAGACTTTCTTCAGTTCTTCGCGGCTTTTGAAGACACCGTTGCTGTCGCGATAGGCGACAA
>JAWOIR010000432.1:0-4257 GCA_046484545.1 Anaerolineales bacterium | reverse complement strand
CTTCTTTGCGGCAAATATCAGAGAACCGTCAAATCCCCAACCTTAAAATCCTGATATACTGATATTGACAAATTTTGAATGAAAGAACAGGAAGTTTTTTATGTCACTCCCCTCTGAAACCAAAACTGAACCCTTGCCGGACATCACCTTTTCCCAGTTGCCAAATGAATTGCAGCAGGCCGCCGGACGCGCCAATTGGGGCGAGTTGATGCCCGTCCAGGCGCGCGCAATTCCGTATCTACTGGCGCGCCGCAACATGATGATTCAGGCCCGCACCGGCAGCGGAAAGACCGGCGCCTTCCTGCTGCCCATGCTGCAACGCTTGCAGGCCGACCGGGCCGAGTGCCAGGCCTTGATTCTCGTCCCGACCCGTGAACTGGCGAAGCAAGTCCACGAGGAGGCCGAACGCCTGTTTGGCGACAAGGGCTTGCGTACGGTGGCCGTCTATGGCGGCGTGGGCTACAAGCCCCAAATCGACGCGCTCAAACAGGGGGCCCAGGTCGTGGTCGGGACGCCGGGGCGCGTACTCGACCATTTGATGCGCCGCACCTTCTCGCTCGACCAACTGCGAATGCTGGTTTTCGACGAGGCCGACCGGATGCTGTCGATGGGCTTTTATCCAGACATGCGAGAGGTGCAGGGCTATTTGCCCGGACGCGAGATTCATACCAGCATGTTCTCGGCCACTTTTTCCGAGCCGGTCATGCGCACTGCGCGCGAGTTTATCCGCGAGCCAGAGTTTATCAGCCTGAGCAGCGACCATGTTCATGTGACTGATGTTCAGCACATCTTTTATCTTGTCGATGGCATGGACAAAGACCGCAGCCTGGTGCGCCTGATTGAAGTCGAGCAGCCGCCTTCGGCGATTATTTTTTGCAACACCAAAGACCGCGTGCGCTATGTCACCGTTGTGTTGCGGCGATTTGGCTACGACGCCGACGAATTGAGCGCCGACCTTTCACAGGCCGCCCGCGAAAAGGTGCTGGAGCGAGTCCGCCAGGGGACGTTGCGATTCCTGGTTGCCACTGATGTCGCCGCGCGCGGGCTGGACATTCCCAGTCTGTCGCATGTCATCCAGTACGAGCCGCCGGAGGAGATTGAGCTATACATCCATCGCGCCGGGCGGACGGGACGCGCCGGGGCGACAGGCATTGCGATTTCGCTCATCCACAAAGGCGAGCGTTTTACGCTGGAGAAAATTGCCCGTCACTACGAAATCGAGCTGGAGGAGCGCCCCATCCCGACCGATGCTGATGTGCAGGAAGTCGTCTCGGAGCGGTCCACAGCCTTGCTGGAGGCCAAACTGCGCCAGCGCGACAAATTGCAGGCTGAGCGCAGTCAGCGCTTCCTGCCGCTGGTTCGTTCACTGGCCGAGAACGACGACGGACTGCCTCTGCTGGCCATGCTGCTGGATGATTATTACCAGGAAGCCCTGCACGGACTTGTCGCCCCACCTGATGCGGGCAGCCGGCCTCGCCGGCCACAAAAACCTTCCGGTGGAACCCGGCGCGGGGGAGGCAGCTCTCGCCGGCGGAGGTAGTTACAAAAATCTACAGGAGGCACAATGCAGAATTCCATCACATTTGGCCTTGCGCGGATGCACGTTGAATTTGGTGAGAAACGAGACTTTTTGCCCGAGTTTGTGGCCCGTTTAGCCCGTTCGGGTGTCAAGATTTTTCTGGAATACGGCTATGGTTCGGGGATGGGTTTTACCCAGGACGATTATCGCGCAATTGCCCCCGATGTGACTTTTGTCTCTCATGGGGAAATTTACCAGCAGGATTATGTGCTTGTCTTGCGCTGTCCGCTTGAAACGGATTTGCGCTTGCTCAAACCGGGGGCCTGTATTATTTCGATGATGCACTATCCCACCCGCCCGGCGCGGGTCGACTTGTTGCGCTCGCTCGGTGTCGAAGCGATTTCGCTTGATTCTATCAAGGACGATGTCGGACGCCGCATGGTCGAGAACCTGCACTCGGTCGCCTGGAACGGGCTGGAGGTTGCCTTTCGCGTCTTGCAGCGGGTTTATCCAGCGCCCGGTATGGAAAGTCCACAGCGCGGCCCGATTCACGTCACGGTCATGGGCGTTGGCGCGGTGGGCGTCCACGCTGTCCAGGCCGCCAGCCGCTATGGGGACATGGGTCTGTGGCCGGTCCTGGCTGGACGCGGTGTGCCCGGGGTGCAGGTGACCGCCATTGACTACGATCTAACCGCCAACGAGCCTGTCATGCGCGACCTGCTTGCCCGCACTGACATCCTGGTGGACGCCACCCAGCGCCCCGACCCCAGTAAGGTGGTCATCCCCAACCAGTGGATTGCCTGGATGCCCGAACACGCCGTGCTGTTGGACTTGTCAGTTGACCCGTACAGTTGTGACTCCGGTCAGCCGCGCGAAGTCAAGGGCATTGAGGGCATGCCGCAAGGCAACCTTGACCAATACGTCTTCTCGCCCAACGACCCGGCTTTTGAGCGCGTGCCGGAATGCGTTTCCACCGAGCACCGTCGTTACTCGGTTTCGTGCTACTCCTGGCCGGGGATTCACCCGAAAGAATGTATGAAATTATACGGCGACCAGATTCGCCCGCTCTTGCGCACCCTGATTGAAAAAGACGGGGTGGCAAACATCAACAGAAGGGGAAAATTCCTTGAGCGCGCGCTTTCACGCGCCATGCTCTCGCACTGGATTAAGAAAAATGGAAAGGATGGTTAAACGATGACAGTTCCAAAAACCCTTGGCCTGCCGCGCATGCGCAACGAAGCCGGGGAAAAACGGGTCTTCCTGCCCGATTTTGTGCAATTTATTGCCTCACTGGGCGTTCATATTTATATCGAAGAGGGGTATGGTTCACGCTCTGGCTACACCTTTGAAAATTACAAACAGGCCAATCCCCTCATTCATAAAGTAGACCAACAGGGAGCCTACGGGCAGGATGTTGTCCTGATATTGCGCTCGCCCAAGTCGGATGAGATGCAGATGCTCAAGCCCGGCACCACCCTGTTTTCGATGCTGCATTTTCCCACCCGTCCGGCGCGGATACAGCGCTTACTCGAACTGGAAGTTAACGCCATTTCGATGGACAGCGTCGCCAACGACGACAATATCCGCCTGATTGAGAACATGCAGGCGGTTGCCTGGAACGGAATTGAAGCGGCTTTCGACGTGCTTGAAAAACGATGGTCCGGACTCGTCCGTCCCGATGGCCGCCCCATCCAGGTCTTGATTTTGGGAACCGGCATGGTCGGCAAATATGCCATCGATGCCGCTACCAAACTGGGCAACGTTGAACGCAACAATGACCACATCGAGAACGACGGGCCGGGTGCGGTTGCGTTTTCGATTGGCCGTAACATCACCGCCAACCCGCAGACCATGCAATCGCTGATGAGCCAGGCCGACATCCTGGTGGATGCCTCCCAGCGGCGCAATCCCGGTCAGCCGGTCATCCCCAACGACTGGATTGCCTGGCTGCCCGAACACGCCGTCATCGCTGACCTGGCGGTTGACCCCTATAACCTCAATGCCGACCAGCCGGTGGTGCGCGGCGTGGAGGGCATTCCGCAAGGCAGCCTTAACCAATACGTCTTCGAGCCTGCCGACCCAAACTGGGACAAGACTGTGCCGGAAAGCGTCAACTCGAAGAACCGCCGCACTGCCGTCACCTGTTACTCGTGGCCGGGAGTCCATCCTGAGGCCTGTATGAATCATTATGCGCGCCAATTGGAGCCTTTGGTGGAAGTCCTGTTTGAAAAAGGCTATAATGATTTGTCGCTGGAAGGCGAATATTTTGAACGCGCGCTAACGCGCGGCACATTGAAATACTTTTTGGAAACAAAAGATGGGGACTATGTAGAACAAAAGAAGAAAGGACGTTAAGTTATGACAAAAAAGACCGTTGTTGCTGCCGCTCTGGGCGAATGTGTCCATGTGGCTGGCGTTTCCAATTTTCTGCGCCTGGCCGAAGTGGCTGGCTGGCGAACCGTTTTTCTTGGCCCGGCGGTGCCGGTGGATGAACTGCTCGAAGCCGCCAAGCGCGAAAAAGCCGATTTGGTCGGCGTTTCATATCGCCTGACTCCCGAGACGGGCGAACGCCTGCTCGGGCAATTTGCCGAAGCCGCCTCCGAATTGCATGATGCCGGGGTCAAGTTTGCTTTTGCCGGTACCCCCCCGGTGGCTGAAAAAGCCGAACAGTTGAGTGGCTTTTTCGACAAGATTTTTGACGGCTCGGAAGAACCCGAACAGGTGTTGGCCTATCTCAA
>JAWOIR010000383.1:0-4432 GCA_046484545.1 Anaerolineales bacterium | reverse complement strand
ACGATTTAGAAGCCTACGAAGGTATGCTGGTCACCTTCCCGCAGGACCTCTATATTTCAGAATACTTCAACTACGACCGCTTCGGCGAGATAGTGCTGACCACGCAGCGATTCATGACCCCGACAGCCGAATTCGAACCCGGGCCGGATGCGATTCAGGCTGCCCAGAACTTCCTGCTCAGCCGCATAACGCTTGACGATGGCCGCTCTGTCCAGAACCCTGACCCGGCCATCCACCCGAACGGGAGCATCTTCGATCTGGATAACCTGTTCCGCGGCGGCGATATCCTGCGCAACGTCACCGGCGTATTGGGCTACGACTTCAACCTGTACCGTATTCAACCCACCCAGGGTGCAGATTACATCCCGGCCAACCCGCGCACAGCCCAGCCGGAGGATGTGGGAGGCAACCTGAAGGTCGCCTCCTTCAACGTACTCAACTACTTCACCACGCTTAACAGCCGCGGCGCCAACACCCCTGAAGAATTTGTCCGCCAACGCGCCAAAATCATCGCCGCCCTGGCTGTCATCGATGCCGATGTGGTTGGATTGATGGAAATCGAAAACAACACTGCTGCCATCGCAGACCTGGTGGACGGCCTCAATGACAGCATGGGCGCGGGCACTTACGCTTATGTAGACACAGGCGTGATTGGCACCGACGAGATTAAAGTAGCCTTCATCTACAAACCCGCTTCGGTTTCGCTGGTTGGTGAATACGCCATCCTCGATTCGTCTGTCGACCCGCGCTTCATCGATACCAGGAACCGCCCGGCCCTCGCCCAGACCTTCATGGATGACAGCACCGGCGGCATATTCACGGTGGTTGTCAATCACCTTAAATCCAAGGGCTCGGCCTGTGATGGCGACCCCGACCTGGGTGACGGCGCAGGCAACTGCAATCTGACCCGCAAGGCCGCCGCCGAAGCGCTGGTGGACTGGCTGGCAACCGACCCAACTGCCAGCGGCGATGAGGACTTCCTGATTATCGGCGATTTGAACGCCTACGACAAGGAAGACCCGATTGACGCCATTTTGGCCGGTTCAGACGGCATCCCCGGCACTGACGACGATTACACAGACCTGGTCTACGCCTTTGAGGGCGAATACGCCTATTCGTATGTCTTCAACGGGCAATTGGGTTATCTCGACCACGCCCTGGCCAGCGCCGGACTGATGGACGAAGTGACCGGTGTGACCACATGGCACATCAATGCCGACGAAGCCGACCTGATTGACTACGACATGACCTTCAAACAGGATGCCCAGGACGCCATCTACGCTCCCGACCCATACCGCTCATCTGACCATGACCCGATTATCATTGGCCTGAACGTGTGCGACGAAATCGCCCCGACGCTCGAAGTATCGGTCTCGCCTGATACTCTCTGGCCGCCCAGGCACCAGTATGTAGAAGTCACAGCGACCGTCAGCGTCTCTGACAATTTTGACCAGAACCCGACTGTTGAACTCGTTTCTATCACATCCAACGAGCCGGATAACGGGCTGGGCGATGGCGACACCGCCGACGATATTGTCATCCTGGATGACTTCACCATCCTGCTGCGCGCCGAGCGTTCCGCCCAGGGTACGGGACGTATCTACACCCTGACCTACAAAGCCGCCGACGCCTGCGGCAACGAGACCTATGCAACGGCAACGGTCTTTGTACCCCTGAATCAAAAGAAGTGAGTTCGAACCAAACAGAACGGGCGGAGCGCCATGCTCCGCCCGTTCTGTTTAAATATTTCACCCATTCATGATTCCACTGCAAAGCTGAAGGTTTCAGCCTCCGGCAAAACAGGAAAATAGGCGAATGGGCTGAATAGTTACGAAAGGTAACGAAGCGATAATTGATGTAGTCTACGCAGCCATCATTTCTGGGCCTGCTCGTACACGCGCCAGAATTCGGCCATGAATTGGGCAGCGAAATCGGGGTCAAAGATTATCATCACGTTCTCGTCGTTGCGCGTCTCGGCGCTGATGCTGAAATTGTACGAGCCAAAAATGACAATTTCCTCGTCAATTATCATCACCTTGTGGTGCATATTGCCGGGCGCGCCGTCCAGGTAAACGTTCATGCCAGCATCCCTGAATTTTGGGAAATTGGTGCCGGTATTTGATTTGAACTGGCCCTCGTCCATGACACCCATGACCGTCAGTCCCTGGCGGTGTTTTTGCATCATTACATCCGCAAAATCGTTGGTGGTGAACGAAAAAGCCATGAAATGAATGCTTCTTTGCGCGCCTTTGAGCAACTCCAGGATGCGGCGCCCGACGCCGTCATCGGGCGAAAAGTAGGTCTCGACCGTGATTCCGTCAATTGTCAGGACGGGATGGGGGGTATTGGCAATCACATTGGCGCCGAAGAAGTCCATCTCGAACATTTCGTTGAACTCAGTCAGGTAATTTTCGGTAATCCGCTTTGAACGGATGCGCACCAGGTTGTTGTTCTCCTGATATGCGCCCGATTTTGTAAAGTTCATCGAACCCAGCCAGACCTCGGCGCGGTCGATAATCACGAACTTGTTGTGCATCAGGCTCTCGCGCCGGTCGCCAATGATTTCGATACCGGCGGTCATCAAGCGCTGCGGCGCGCTGCGTTCCATGGTAGTGCTTTCCATGACGATACGCACCGTCACGCCTCTACGATGGGCGCGCAGCAAGGCGTCGCGAATGGACTCCGCACTCATGCTGTAAATCGCCACGTCCACCGAAAGGCGCGCCTCGTCAATGGCGGCGGCCAGGCGTTCGTCCGGCCCGCCGCGTTCCATTTTGGCGTATGAATTGAAGGGGTCGGTAAAGTAAATCTCGTAAAAAGCGTTCTGGTATCCGTAGCCCGCATCGAGCGCAATTTCGCCCGCTTCGACAATCACCGGCGCAAGCACGGTCTCGACTTTTTCAATAGTCGGCGGCGGGGCGTCAACGGTCACAATGACGGGCACATTTTCAAGGGCGCACGCCAGGCTGGCAAGCAGCAGGGCGAACAGCACGAAGGTCAGTCTTTTGGTCATGGTTTCTCCTGAAATATGCCGAGATTATAGCACGCCTGTTCCAAAGCCTGTCCCCCCGGCATCCAACCAAAGCCCGGACGTTCACATGCAGCATACGCACTTGCCAAAGAGGGCCGGGGCAGGCAAGTATCAGAGAAGCGACATAGCTACAGCGCAAGTTGTGACCGGGACGAGTATAATCACCCCCGTGACCCAGACCAATCACCCCAGCCTCTTCCGCGCCGCCGGTACAGTGGCTTTTGCAATCTTGCTCGGCCAACTCATGGGCCTGTTGCGCGGCATCCTGGTCGCGGGCGCGTTCCCAGCCGCCGAACTGGACGCTTTCTTTGCCGCAAACCGTGTCAGCGAGACGCTCTTCACGCTCATTGCCGCCGGCGCGCTCAGTTCAGCCTTTATTCCGACCTTTACCGGACTGCTCGTCAAGGACGAGAATGCCACCGCCTGGAACCTGGCCGCTTCATTGGCTCGACTGCTCACGCTGACCCTTGTCCTGGTCGCCGTCATTGCGGCGATTCTGGCCCCGCAAATTGTCCGCTATCTACTCGCCCCCGGCTTCGCCTCCGACCCGGCCCTCTTCACACTGACCGTTGAACTACTGCGCATCCAACTGATTTCCGCCGTTTTGTTCGGCCTGGGCGGCCTGCTAGTCGGGATTCTGAACGCCCATCACATCTTCTTCATCCCACAACTGACGGTTGCCATGTACCAGATTGGTCAAATCTTTGGCGTGCTCGTCCTGGCGCGCTGGCTGGGCATCTACGGCCTGGCCTGGGGTGTGGTGATTGGTTCGGGATTGTATCTGCTCATCCAACTCCCAACCCTGCTGAAGTTGCTGAAGACTGAAAAACGCCCTTCGACTGTAACGCCAAAACCGGGCGCTTCCGCTCACGACTTGAACACTGGTTACTGGAAACTGATTACTGGAAACTGGTCTCTAATCACTGACTTTAAAAATCCCCTCGTTCTGCAAGTCCTGCGCCTGATGGGGCCGCGCGTGCTGGGCGCGAGCGTGGTGCAGTTGAATTTCTGGGTCAATATCTGGTTGGCTTCACAAATGCCCGTCGGGAGCGTTGCCGGGCTGGCATATGGATTCATGCTCATGCTCATGGCCCAGGCCGTGATTGCCCAGTCGGTGGCAATTGCCATCATGCCGACTTTCTCGGCCCAGTTTGCGCTCGGCAAACGCGACGAAATGCGCGCCGCGCTGACCTCGGCCCTGCGCGGCGTGCTGATGCTCTCACTGCCCGCCAGCCTGGGGCTGATTCTGCTCGCCACCCCAATTGTCGCCATGCTCTACCAGCGCGGCGCGTTCGACGCCACCGCCGTTGAGATGACCGCCTGGGCCCTGGCCTGGTACGCCGCCGGAATGGTCGGGCACGCCCTGTATGAAGTCCTGACCCGCGCCTTCTACGCCCAGCA
>JAWOIR010000357.1:0-7118 GCA_046484545.1 Anaerolineales bacterium | reverse complement strand
CTGGAGTTGCGGTCTCAGTTCTTCCTGCGGAATTCCCAGCTCGGCCGATAACTCTTCCAGTGGCGTGAGCCATGACGGGAGCTTGCCGGCGAGAACCGCGTCTTGTGGCGAAAACAGCATGTGAAGAATTTTCGTAAACACCGGGGGGTATCAAGGTATTCATCTTCCGCCATGCTGACATGCACCACATTGATGTCCGCGCCGCATACTTCAATGCCCTTCAAACGCGTAAAGGTGCGTTTGGAATTGGGATAACGGGCTTCCATCACTTCGCGGGGAACCACCCCGTAGTACAAATCATCATGGGTTTGCAGGCAGGTTTCGGCCAGCCAGTCTATCATCCCAGCTTTAATGGCCGGAACATCGGAAGAAACAACCATGACGTACGCGTTGTCGGGGTTGAGTTCCTGTGATTTCTCAATACCGGCCACAATATTTGCCAGCATGCGCCCCTGGTTGGAAATAAAATAAAGCGGTTTTTCGCAATGAACACCGCTTTTGGCGCTCAAGCCCAGCAGGATGACATTCTCGATGGACTTCGCGCCACTGAGCGCGTCCAGCACCCATTGCACCATCGGCTTGCCGGCAATATCAAGCAAGGCTTTGGAGTTGCCCTGGGTGTAAGGATAGAGTGGGTCTTCTGGCAGGGGAATACCACCTGCTACAACAATTGCATCCATATTACTCCAACTTGCCTGTAATGGTCAGCATCTTCAATTCACCAATGGCCTTCGTGACCTGTATCTCACGCGGACAGGCCATCGTGCAGTTGAAGGCTGTGTGACAGCGCGCCAAGCCGTACGTTTCGGAGATGACCTCGAGGCGTTCGGCGGCGGCTTCGTCGCGGCTGTCGAAGATAAAACGGTGGGCAGTCACCAGCGAAGCCGGGCCGAGGTAATCATCGCTGGCCCAGAAGGATGGGCAGGAGGTGGTGCAGCAGGCGCACAGAATGCACTTGGTGGTGTCATCGAAACGCTCGCGCTGTTCGGGGCTTTGCAGGCGTTCCTTGCCGTCTTCGGGCGGTTTGCTGTTGTTGACGAACCAGGGCAGGACTTTTTTGTAATTGTCGAAGAACGGTTTCATATCGACAATCAAGTCTTTTTCGACCTTCAGACCGAGAATTGGTTCGACGGTGATTTTATCGCCCAAGTCGCGGACAAGGGTTTTACAGGCCAACCGGTTGACGCCGTTAATGCGCATGGCATCTGAGCCGCACACGCCGTGCGCGCACGAGCGGCGGAAGGAGAGTGTGCCGTCGGTGTAGCCTTTGACGTATTCGAGCAGGTCGAGTACGCGGTCAGTTAACTGGGCGTCGATGTCATAAGTCTGGTAATGCCATTTCTTGTCCACTTCGGGATTGTAGCGGAAGATTTTGAGGGTGACGTTCATCGTTTGCTCCGATAAATTCGGTATCAGGTGTTAAGTGTCAGGTATCAGGTATCAGGTATCAGGTGTCAGGTGTCAGGGGCATTTACCTGGTACTTGACACCCAAACACCTGAAACCTTAATAAACTCTTTCCTTCGGCTGGTATTTGGTAATCGTAACGGGCTTGTATCCGATTTCGATTTTCTCGCCGCGATTCCAGGCCAGGGTGTGCTTGAGCCAGTTCTTGTCATCGCGGTCGGGGTAGTCCTCGCGGGCGTGTCCACCGCGGCTTTCTTTGCGGTTGAGCGCGGACAGGGTGACGACTTCGGCCAGTTCGAGCAGGTTGGCCAATTCCCAGGCGTTGAGCAGGTCGGTGTTGAAAATCTTACCGGTATCCTGCACGCGGATGTGCTTGAATCGTTCGCGCAGTTCGGCCAGTTTGTCCAGGGCGCGCTGCATGCCTTCCTCAGTGCGGAACACGCCGACATCGTCGAACATGACTTTTTTCATCTCGTTGGCAATGTCAATCACGTTTTCCTTGCCATCGCCGTTGCGCAGTTGGTCGAATTGCTGGCGGGTGTATTCGGTCGGGTCGGCCGGCAGGCTGGGGAAATCAGATTGTCCGGCATATTCGGCGGCGCGTAACCCGGAATATTTTCCGAACACGACCAGGTCAAGCAGGGAGTTTGTTCCCAAACGGTTAGCGCCATGCACTGAGACGCAGGCCACCTCGCCGGCGGCATACAGGCCAGGATAGACATCGCCCTTCTCATCCAGCACTTCACCGAATTTATTGGTCGGGATACCGCCCATGGTGTAATGCGCCGTTGGCTGGATGGGCATGGGCTGGGTCATCGGGTCGATGCCGAGATAGACGCGATTGAAATCGACGATATCGGGCAGTTTCTTAAGCAGTTCGTCGGCAGTGACAAGATAAGGCGAGCCATCCGGCTTGGTGCGGCCATCCATTGCGGCATATTTGTTGACCACTTCAGGGCGCACATCAAGATAGACATAATTCGAGCCTTCGACGCCGCGCCCCTCGCGGATTTCAAGATAAATGGCGCGGCTGATGACATCACGCGAGGCCAGGTCTTTGACGGTCGGGGCGTATTTTTCCATAAAACGCTCGCCCTTGCCATTCAGCAGTATTCCACCTTCGCCGCGCACGCCCTCAGTAATCAGGATACCGAGTTTGTAGATACCGGTCGGGTGGAACTGGAAGAACTCCATGTCTTCAAGCGGAATTCCGCGCCGGTAGACCATCGCCGCGCCGTCGCCGGAATAGGCATAAGCGTTGGAGGTGATTTCCCAGATGCGGCCATGTCCGCCGGTGGCAATGATGACCGATTTGGCATGGAAGGTGTGCAGTTCACCGGTTGCCATTTCAAGGGCAATGACGCCCGCAGCGCGGTTGCCGTCCATCAGCAAGTCAATCACCTGAAATTCGTCGAAAAAGTTGACATCGTTCTTCAGGCACTGCTGGTACAAGGTTTGCAAAATCATGTGGCCGGTACGGTCAGCGGCATGGCAGGCGCGGCGAACGGGCTTGCCGGTATTATTGTTGGTGTGCCCGCCAAACGGACGTTGTGAGATGCGGCCATCGGGAGTGCGATCGAAGGGCAGGCCGTAATGCTCCAGTTCGAGTACGGCTTGCGGGGCTTCTTCGCACATAAATTCAATGGCATCCTGGTCGCCGAGATAATCGGAACCTTTGACCGAATCGTAGGTGTGCCATTCAGGATGGTCTTCTTCGCTGTTGCCAAAAGCCGCGCCGATGCCGCCCTGGGCCGCGCCGGTATGTGAACGGGTCGGATAGAGTTTACTGATGACGGCGGTTTTGGCAGTCCGGGATGCGTACAGGCCAGCCATCAGCCCGGCACCGCCCGCCCCCACCACCACGACATCAAATTGATGAGTGCTCATTGTTGTCTTCTCCTAATAGGTCCACAATACATACAGGCCGACCACAGTCATCCCAACGACGGCTATCATGCTCAGGAAGCGCACGAATTTGCGTCCGCCGGAGGAGACGATGTAATCATCAGCGATGACCACCAGTCCATGCACACCGTGCGCGGCGGCCATCAGGAACATGCCGCTGGCCAGGAGCCGCCAGAACCAGAACATCCAGGGGTCGAGGTCTGGCACGTTGGTCGATTGCACGTGTGCGTAACTGCTGGTAAATGCCCAGCGCATGACATCGGCAAAGTTCATGTCGTAGCGCGCGCCCATCCAGAAAGCGCCCACCAAGCCAATCAGGAAAAAGGCATACATCGCCAGCGCAGACAGGCGTGTAAAAAACCACATCAGCATTTCAAAGTTCAGGCCGCGCTGTTTGACCGAAAGCGTGCGAGAGTTTTCAGCCATGATTAGCCTCCTAATGCCACGCTGATTATCGAGAACACGGCAAAACCATAGAGCGGGATAAAAACCGCCCACTGCACCCAGGTGGCTTCCGGCTGGTATTCCAGCAATTTGGGCCATAGGTCGAGAATGGTAATGCGCAAGCCATTAATGGCGTGGAACATCACAAAAAAGAAAATCAGGATTTGAAAGAGCCAGTGCATGTAAATATCGTTGATAAAATTACCAACACTTCCCCCAAATGCCGCAGCCAGAACGTGCAGCGAGATGAAAACGGCCATGCCTATCCCGCCAATGCGATGCAGGATGAATGTCAGCATAGGCCCCTGGCCCTTGTAGCGCAGGGCGGTAGCCAGGCTGACGTTCCTCGATATACCCATGGATGCCTCCTCGTGGTTTTTTGTTTTTCAAGCAATCTTTTTTGCAAAAAAAAAATCGCCTGAAAAAATATTCACAAAACAGTGTATATTGTATATTGTAAAGGCTAAATGCACTGAAAGGTGATTTTGCCTGTCATATCTTTAAAAAATGTGACGATTGTCCTAGTATTTTCATTCCAGACATCCTATAAATAAGTGACCAATAGAACGTATAATCAATAATCAGTAGAGCACGAATATTTTGCAAGGAGCCCGATTTTTAGTGTCGGAAATTCTTCCAACTTTCGTGAAGCACTGACTGTACTATTCTGCGACAATGGTTCTCTGATATTTGCTGTGAAGAAGGCCGCACATTTTGGGATGTGAGCGCGCACACTCACATCCCAGAATGCGGGGGCTTGTCAGGGAACTCCCAAAGAGCCACAATAATTCTATAAGCAAACCTGATAAATAGTCAACCGAGCAAGAGGCGCAAACTAATTTTAGCCCAATAACCTTTGTAATGCGAGTGATTTTTGTCACCAGCAAATCATTGTGCCCATAATCGCAAGGATAAACCCCAAGCCCAAGGAGGTCGCATGTCAGGTTCGAACCATATCAGTCGGCGTGATTTCATGAAAATCACCACCGGCGCAATCGGGGGATTTATCGCGGCAGTGGTCGGGATTCCTTCCATTGCCTATCTGATTTCCCCGGCCCTACGGGAGGACAAAGCAGGCAAACCGGTCAAGGTGGCCAACCTGGAGAACATCCCGGTCGGCAAACCGTATCCCTTCTCGTTCACCGTCACACGGGTCAACGGCTGGGAACGGACTGCCACCGCCTACGGTGGATATGTCCTGCGCCGCTCGGAATCCCCGCAGGATACCCTGGTGCTTTCCAGCCGTTGCACGCACCTTTCGTGCCGGGTAACCTGGCATGACGACGCCAATGGATACGTCTGTCCGTGCCACGATGCGATGTTCGACGTTGAGGGCAAAGTGCTGTACGGCCCGCCGCCCGAACCGCTCGGACACTTCGAGTACGAAATTGACGGCGAAGGCAATGTGGTCATCGTGCCGGTTGAACTAAAGGGAGGCTAAGGTATGCGCACCTTGTGGCAAAAAACCTACAACTGGCTCGACGAACGCATCGGTTTCGACGACTTTTACAACAACCTGCTCAACCGGCCCGAACCGCGCGGCAATTGGTGGAACACGCTTGGCTCGGCCAGCCTGTTCCTGTTCATCATGCAGGCCCTAACCGGCATCTTCCTGACGGTGTACTACAACCCCTCGCCTGATTACGCCTACGCTTCAATTCTTTACATTATGAACGAAGTCCAGTTTGGCTGGCTGATACGCGGCATACACCACTGGGGCGCATCGCTGATGGTGCTGGTGGTCTTTATTCACATGCTTCGTACCTTCGTGACCGCCTCCTACAAATACCCGCGCGAACTGACCTGGCTGATAGGCATTGGCCTGTTGCTTCTGACAGTTGGCATGGGCTTCACCGGCTACCTGCTGCCCTGGCATCAAATGGCTTACTGGGCAACAACCGTCGGGACGGCGATTGCAGGCAGCGTGCCGTTTGTCGGCGACCTCATCCTGCAAGCCCTGCGCGGCGGCCCGGAACTGAGCGCGCTCACCCTGCAACGTTTCTACGCTGCCCACATCTGGATACTCCCCCTGCTATTGGCCGCGCTGATTGGCGTCCACCTGTTCCTGATTATCAAACACGGCGAGTCACATTGGCCGGATAAGGAAGACTGACCGATGGTCGAGTAGGGCGCAGCCCGTATCGAGACCACTTTATACGCTGGGTTTCGACAAGCTCAACCAACGGCTACTCAACCTCCTGGTGGAGATACTATGAACAAAGAAACCAAAGACCAAATCAACGCCAAGTACGAACGTGAACTGCAACGCGGCGAACACTTCTGGCCCGACAGCATCTACAAAGACGCCATCGTCGCCCTGGGAATTTTTGTCCTGCTCGTGCTGCTGGCGACCTTCGTCGGCGTGCATGATTCGCCCAAAGCCGACCCGACCGACACTTCCTACATCCCGCGCCCGGAATGGTATTTTCTCTTCCTGTTCAAATTCCTGGCTCTGTACGGACAAATCCCTATCATCGGCACAATCGAGTGGATTGGCACAGCCGTCATCCCTGGCATTGCCGTTGCCATCCTGACCCTGCTGCCCTTCATCGACAAATCGCCGCACCGCTACTACGCCAAACGCGCCCTGCCGCTGGGCATCATGACGATTATGATTCTCGGCATCGTCCTGCTGACCATTCTGGCCGATGTGCCGACCGTCACATCTGACGGCTCGACCGCCCTCGGCCTGTTGCAGGGCATGGCCGGGATATTCATCCCCGGACTGGCGTATATCGTCCTGGTGGTATTGGCATACACCATGAAAGAAAACGCTGTGCGCACCATCACCTGGACAACCGGAATCACCGCTATTCTGATGATTGGTTTCACTGCCGCATCACTGGCCCTGTACAGCCCACCCGAAAAGGAAAAGGTCGAATTCCCCACCACGCTGCCCGAACAGATTACCGCCGGGCAGGACTTGTACTCGATTCACTGCGTCGAGTGTCACGGCGACGACGGCAAGGTGGATGTCATTCTCGGCGTGGCCGGGCTGGAAGGTGCGGTCGTCAGCATCATCAACAGCCCGGATGTGCTCTACACCATCAACGACGCATCCATGGTGGAACTCATCGCCTATGGCCGCCCCAACTTCGGAATGCCGCCTTTGGGATTGGCTTACAACCCCGAAGGCCTGACCCGCAACGAAATCGAACACATTGTCGTCTTTATGCGTTACACCTGGGATGACCGCTATGAAGCCCCCTACATCCCGCCCCTCTACCCGGCTCTGTCCGAGGGCGAAATTCCCACCTACAGCGTTCATATTGCGCCAATTGCCAAACGCTACTGCATCTCCTGTCACCGCCCCGGCAAGGACAGCAACGACTACTTCATGGACACCTACGAAAATATCCTGTT
>JAWOIR010000350.1:0-9733 GCA_046484545.1 Anaerolineales bacterium | reverse complement strand
GGCGCACGCACCATCACCTCGGTCGAGGGGATGAAAACCATCGCCTACGAAATCGCCGAGCAACTCACCGACCAACTTGGCCCGCCCGAAGACGGTTCCTATTGGCGCACCCCCACCTGGTACGTCCAGGCCATCAGCGGCGGACTCGGCCCAATAGGAATTAGCAAAGGCTTTCACGAAATGCAGTCAATGGGGCTTACCAACCACATTCCAGCCATCGCAGCCATCCAGGCCGAAGGCTGCGCCCCTATGGTGCATGCCTGGAAGCAAGACCTGGAAGAAGCCAGCGCGGTCATCAACCCCAAAACGCATATCGAAACCCTGGCCACCGGCACACCAGGCCGCGCCTATCCCCTGCTGCGCAAGGAACTGAAAGAAAACAGGGGACTGTTCGAAAGCGTCACAGACGAGGAAGCCTTCCGCGCCATGCACGTGCTGGCAAAAATGGAAGGTATTTCCGCCGAACCGGCTTCGGCTGCCGCGTTCGCCGGACTCTTCAAACTGATTCGCGCCGGAATCATTAAACCAACCGACACGATAGTCGTCAACTGCACCGGCCACACCATGCCCGCCGAACCCCTTGTGCTGGGTTCGGGTTGGGCGCGCAACGTTGTCCTGCCCCAGCAAAGTGAATCCACATCTGATTCTGCCCTGGCGCCCCAGGAAGGCGAGGGACTGCTGGCCGCCCTCAGCCGCGTCGCGCCCGACCGCTTCCCGCGCATCGCCATCGTTGACGATACCGCCGACGCCCGTCGCCTGATTCGACGCATCTTGCAATCGCAGGGTGAGTACACCATCTTCGAGGCATCCACCGGGCGCGAGGGTCTGGAACTTGTGCGCCGTGAACTGCCCGACCTGCTCATCCTCGACCTGATGATGCCCGAAATGGACGGTTTTGCCGTGCTGGACGCGCTCAAAAACGACCCGGAGACCGCCCAAATCCCCGTCATCGTTTCAACCGCCAAAGAATTGACCAAAGATGAAAAACAACTGCTCGAAGGACAAATCCAGGCACTCATGCAAAAGGGTGATTTTATGAGTGACGAGTTCCTCGAAGAAGTGAAATCCTTGATTCGATAATCATATGTCTTGGCAATGAAATCGCAAGTCTGGCAACGCACAGAACTTGTTTTAATTGTTGCATGAACAGTTTATCGGGCACACGTCAGGATACCAGAAAGGCTTCGCATGTCTTCAAGTAGAGGGCTGCATGTCGGTATTTTAGCAGCCCTGTCATCGGCTTTTTTGCTGGGATTGGCGCCCGTTTTTGGAAGATGGGCAATACTTTCAGGCTTTAGTCCGTTGCTGACGGTGGCTTTGCGCACCGGCCTGGCAGCGGTGATGATTTTTCTCATCCTGCTGCTGTTCAGACGTCAGTTCTTGTACATCTTCCCGGTGGGTCTGTTTGGCTGCTTCCTGGCAGGCGCAATTAACGGATTGGGGTCCTTATTCTATTACGTTTCGTTGAGCGAATTACCGGCCAGTGTGGGGCAACTGCTGTATGCCCTTTACCCCGTTTTCGTAGCCCTGTTTTCTGTTCTGGACAAACAAACCATCAGCCGACTAACCATCCTGCGCATGGCATTGGCCTTCCTGGCCGTTTTATTGCTGGTCACGCCCAATAATGGACAGAGCCTGGCCTTATGGGCCGTCCTGATGATGATTGGCTCTGCCGCCTTGTATGCCCTGCACATTCCCATCAACCAGCGCGTACTGTACGAAATCCCTGCGCCGACAGTCACGTTTTATACCCTGCTGGCAATGAGCCTGGTCACCGTGCCTGTTTACCTGATTTTCGACAGGCAGTTGCCAGGAGAAGACGCCATGTGGATGCCGGTCATCCTGCTCACACTGGTCACGTTTGCTTCGCGCTTTACCCTTTTTCTGGGAATAAAAAAAATCGGCGGTGTGCAAACCGCCTTGTTGGGACTGGCCGAAATCTTTATTACCATCTTGGTCAGTTACATCCTGCTTAACGAAATGCTGAGCACCATTCAGTGGGTTGGGGCGGCCATTCTCGGCACAACCTTAATCCTGGCTGCCTTTGAAAGGCCTGACAATTCCCGGCCCAAAGGCGGCTGGCTGGCCTGGATACACCCGCCCCAAATCGCCCCAATTCCCTGGAATTTGGACGAGTAACTAAGCTCCCTTTTCGCGCTCCGTTTCAAAAACATAGCCTGTTCCGCGCACGCTGACAATGCGCTCATGCAGCCGGGGGAAACCTTCCAACTTATGCCGCAGCCTGCTGACCAGAGGGCGCAAAATCTCCTGGGCTTCCCGTTGCGACACGTCGTATCCCTGCACCAGCAAGACCAACTCGCGATGGGTAAAGACCTTGCCCGGGCTTTCCACAAAAACCCTCAGCAGGTGTCCTTCTGCTGGAGTCAGGCTTTCAGTGATGCCATTCCCTGAAACAGTGCGGCGCATCAGGTCAATTTCGGCCCCCTCGGAGGTTTTGACCACCGAGAAATCGAGGTTTTTATCGGAATCGTTGGCAAGCCGGGCAGCACGCCTGTCCAATCCGCGCCGCACGCTTGCGATAATCTGAGATGGAGAAGCCGGCTTGAGCAGGTAATCATGCACACGCTGGCGCAAAGCCTCCACTGCTGATTCCATCGAGCCGTAGGCCGTCAGCAGGATAATTTGGGTATCCGGGGAAACCTGGTTGGCAACCTGGACAACATCCAGCCCGCTCATGCCGGGCATCTTCAAGTCAACAATCATCAAATCCACCGAATAATTGCGCAGGTAATCCACAGCCGATTCACCGTTGGCAACAGCAACGACATTGTAGCCTTCCAAGCGCAAAATATCGCTCAATGATTGGCGCGCGATTGGTTCATCATCAACAATAAGAAGGTTGGTTTTTGTGTTCATGCGTGTGCCGCCTCTTTGATGGGTAACATTACCTGGAATGCCGCCCCCTGACCGGGCTTTTTGGGCAGCAGGTCGAGCCGCCCGCCGTGCGCGGTGACAATATCATAACTGACAGCCAGACCCAGGCCTGTGCCGCTCTTGGAACTGACAAAAGGCTCAAAAATGGATTCCCGCATTTCTTCGGGGACGCCTTTGCCGCTGTCCTGGAAAATTATTTGTATCATTTTTCGTTTTTGGGCGATATTAATCCACAAATTACCTCCTTCGGGCATGACATCGAACGCGTTTAACACCAGGTTGATGAAGACCTGCTCCAATTGATTGCTGATTGCCATGACACTCGGCAATTCAGCCGGCCAGGCCGTTGTGACTTTGATATTCCTGTCCTCCAGTTGCTTGCCAAGCAAACCGAGAACATGCTCCAGCAAATCGAGAATGCTGACCGGCTTAAATTCAACACTTGGGCGATAGAAATCGAGCATACGTTCGACCGTCATCATCAAACGCTCAACCTCCTGCACGGTCAAATCAATATAATTTTTGCGGCTTTCAGGTTCCAAATCTTCACGTACTGCCAGGTGCAGGCAATTGCGCACCGATTGCAACGGGTTATTAATTTCATGCGCAATCGAAGCCGTCAGGCGGCCTGCGGCAGCCAATTTTTCAGATTGCACCAGTGCACGCTGCGACTCTTCCACCCGCTGAACATAAGCGCGCAGTTCCCCGTACAGGCTGGCGTTCTCCATCGCAATCGTCGCCTGGCGGGCCAGGATTTGGAAGGTTTCCAGGTGTGCCTCGCGCAAAGGGCGCTCGTTGACGTCGCGGCCTGCAAACAAAACCGACCCCATGTTCATCGAAAACGTCGGCACAGCCATCGCGCTGCCCAGTTTCAGCGACTTCAACTCGCGGTCAAGGAGCAAATCGAACGCGCGCCCGGCAACGCCCCATAAAGGCTGCTCCAGCACCGCCGCGCGCTGGACAAGGTTTCCGTCAGCGTCCAGTTCGCCGGGTTGCGGGAAATTTCCCCGCCCGGCCAGCAGGACAACCTTTTTCTCTTTGTTGGAAATGCGGTAAAAAGCCACATCACTGCAACGCAACTGATTCGAGACGGTATCCAGGATAAGGGTCAATAGGTTTTCGGGATTGGTCTCAGACAACAGGTTTTCGATAACGCTGAAAAGCGGACGTAAGGCCTGCATTCGGGCGACATCCAACTTTTTCTGGCGGTCTGATATCGCCTGGTTGACTGCTTCGAGCAAGTCTTTCTTCTCGAAGGGCTTGAGCAGCAAACCATCCACCCCACGCCGCAAGGCCTGGACAGCCGTCTCCACCGTGCCAAAGCCGGTCATCGCCAGGATAGCCATTTCGGGCTGCGTATCGCGCACTTGCCCCACCAGGTCGAACCCGCTCATCTGGGGCATACGAATATCAACCAGCAGCAAATCGCAAGGGGTGTTCGAGAGCGTTTCAAGGGCCAGGCGCGGGTCGGTAAAAATAACGACTGAAAAGCCGCTGGCGTTCAGCAAACGCTCGCACAGCAGCGCAATTCCCGGTTCGTCATCCACCACAATGACACGGTTGCGATTCATGCGGGCGTCTCCAAGGGGAATAAAACCGTGAAGGTCGAACCTGCGTTGACCTGGCTCTCGACTTCAATCGTGCCACCGTGTTCTGTAATAATCCCATAGGTGACAGAAAGCCCCAGCCCTGTGCCGCCATGTTCGCCGCGCGTCGTGTAGAAAGGCTCAAAAATACGCTCAAGGTCTTCAGCCGAAATGCCGACGCCGTTATCGCGCACAATCAGCGACAGGAAAGACTTGCCATGCCGCTGCTGCTGGCCGGTTTCGATGGACAAAATTCCGCCCTGCGGCATGGCATACAGGGCATTATTGACCAGGTTAATCAACACCTGCTTGATTTGGTTGCGGTCAATATAAGCCCAGGGCATTTCCTTGCACAGACCCAGGCGCAGTTCAACACCGCTGGTCAGCAACAGGTGTTTGGTGAGCGTAACGACATCGTCCACAATTTCATTGATGTCGGCGCGCACACGCAAGACCTCGCGCTGGCGGGCAAAATCGAGCAAGCGGCGCACCACATTGCGGGCGCGGTTGGCCTCGCGCAGCACCAAATCCAGGTCGTTATGCAGCGGGGAATTTACCGGCAGAGCATCCAGGCTCAACTCGGTAAAACCGACCACCGAGGTAAGCGGATTATTCAACTCATGGGCAATGCCAGCCGCCATTTCGCCAACCGCCGCCAGTTTGGCCGCCTGCACCAGGCGCGCTTCGGCTTCGCGCTGGGCAGAGATGCGCGCCCGGAGTTCCTGCTGGGTCTCTTCCAATTCAATGACTGCCTGGCGCAATTCCTGAGTCTGATTTTCCGATTCGGACGATTCGCAAAATAGCATGGCCGCCAATCGCCAGACCTGCTGGCCCTGCTTGCTTAACGCATCTGCCGCACCAACGATAAAAAGCCACTCTCCACCCCCAAAAGCCGGGAAAAGATACACCTTGCGGCAATCCAGCCCGGATGAACAGGCCCGGGAACGCGAACGTCCCCCTGAAAGTGCGCCACCCAACCAGGCTGTATTGGTCTTGTTTTCAAGAAAGTCGCTTAAGCCCGTCTGCCTTTTGCGGGTCAGGCGGTGCGATTCCTGAACCTGCCAACCTGTCTCCTGATAAACAACACGCGCCGCCCAACTGGCCTGGCTAATCAGGCAGGTTTCCTTGAGCAAGGCTTCAACAAGGCCGGTTTTCGTCATTCCATGAATTATACCCTCCCCCGCTCTTTGAGGGACGGGGAGATTTCCGGGCTCTTTGGGAATTCCCGTGATAAGTTCCGCATTTTGGGGTGTGCGAGCGCGTTTGCGGTGCGCCCATACCCCCAAATGCGCCCTTCTTTACGGCAAATATCAGAGAACCATTGCTGGTATAGCGATGCAGGGCTTCATCGATGATAAAATCCGCCCTGAAAGGAATCACCATGAAGCAACCCCTGACCATCATCGGCGGCGGGCTGGCAGGCAGTGAAGCTGCCTGGCAAGCCGCCCAACGTGGGCTCGACGTTAAGTTATATGAAATGAGACCGGTTCTGGCGACCGGCGCGCACCAGACCCCGCACCTGGCCGAACTCGTGTGCTCGAACTCACTCGGCTCGAATCTACCCGACCGCGCCAGCGGCGTACTAAAAGCCGAAGTGCGCCGCCTCGGCTCGCTACTGCTGGAAATCGCCGAAGAGACCGCCCTGCCCGCCGGGGCTGCCCTGGCCGTTGACCGCGAACGCTTCGCCGAATCCGTCACCACCCGCCTCAGCGCTCACCCCAACATCGAAGTCATCCGCGCTGAAATGCCTGAAATCCCCGCCGGGCCGGCCATCATCGCCTCCGGCCCGCTGACCTCCGAGAAACTCTCCCAGGCCCTGGCCCGCTTCAGCGGTCAAGAGCACCTGTACTTTTACGACGCCATCGCGCCGATTGTGGAGGCCGCCTCCATCAACATGGATGTCGCCTACCGCGCCTCACGCTGGGATAACGGCGAGCAGGACGAAGGCGACTACATCAACTGCCCCTTCCACGAAAAAAGTGATTACCTGGCCTTTGTCGAAGCCCTGCGGACTGCCGAACGCATCGAACTGCGCGACTTCGAGAAACCGCTCGAAAGCGGCGTGCAGGCCGGGCACGAGACCTTCTTCGAAGGCTGTCTGCCGGTCGAAATCATCGCCCGGCGCGGCGACAAAGCCCTGGCCTACGGCCCCATGCGCCCCATCGGACTGAACGACCCGCGTGTGCCGCGCCGCCCGTATGCGGTTGTGCAACTGCGCCAGGATAACCTGGCCGGAAACTTATACAACCTGGTCGGATTCCAGACCAACCTGACTTTTCCTGAGCAGCGGCGCGTCTTGCGCATGATTCCGGGGTTGGAAAAGGCTGAATTTACGCGCTACGGACAGATGCACCGCAACACCTTCCTGGCTTCGCCCAAACTGCTGTTACCCACCCTGCAAACCCGCGCCCGCCCCGACCTGTTCCTGGCAGGGCAAATTACCGGCGTGGAAGGCTACATGGGCAACATCGCCACCGGATTGCTGGCCGGAATCAACACCGCCCGACTGCTGGGCGGACAAGCCCCGCTCGAACTGCCGCGTGAAACCATGCTCGGCGCGCTCTGCCACTACGTCACCCACGCCAACCTGAAAGACTTCCAACCGATGAAATCCAACTTCGGCATCCTGCCGCCGCTCGAAATCAGCGGAAAAATCGGTAAGCGCGAACGCGCCGCGTTGTATGCCGAGCGTGCAAAAAACAAATTGACAGAATACCTAAATAAAGTTGTATAATTTTTATAGCGGATTCGTTTTTGCTCTTTGGGAGTTCCCGTGATAAGCCCCCGCATTTTGGGGTGCGCCTGCGCGTACGCGCAGGCGCACCCCAAAATGCAGCCTTCTTCACGGCAAATATCAGAGAACCTTCGTTTTTTTCAAGGGCTATGGTAATAATATGATACATGTTAAGATTTTCACCGCAAATCATGTCATTCGAGGTCTTCTTAACACCTCAGGGGAAAGACTTACCGATGTTCTCAACAACGGCACCAAGTCTTCGGTCATACTCAAGGAAGCAGAAGTTGCGCGTCTGCTTTGGCTTGAGAAAGCCCCTCCCTCAAAACTGGATAATGTCTCTGTCACAAAAGCTGACATCTTATTGGCTATGCCGGTTGAGCAAGACCGTACCGAAAAAAGCATCTTTCGCAAAACAACTCGACAACTCTTTTTAATCACTCTTCTGGTGCAAAACTTTGAAGTTATGGGGCGTATTCATATGACAGAACGAACGAATATCGATCGGATTCTGCTTGTGCGCGCAGAAGACTTCATCCCCCTGACTGATGCCCGCGCAACCTATATGCCAGTGCCCAAAATTAATTTTTCATCTGAAATGATTATTTTTAACAAAGCCAAAGTTTCCCTGCTAGGTGAAAACTTCCCAGTTCCACCGGCAGCAAGCAAATAAAAACTTTTCTTTGGTGTTTCACGGGGTAAGAACAGCCAAATACAAATTCTAAACTGAGAGGAGTTAATCTGCAAAATAACTCCTCTCAGTTTGTCACAAACCAATTGACGATAATTGATAAACTACGGCTCCCACTCGTAATGAATCAGGGTGAAAATATACGGTTGCCCGCCGACATACTCCACGCCCACCAGCCAGATGCGCCAGTCCAAGTCGATGTCGGGCGTAGCCGGTTTTAGCACCTGGAAGTAGCCAATATTGCTGTACTCAAAAGGCCAGGGTTGCATTGAGAAAGCCGCGGCAATACCAACATCGTTGCAGGTTTTCTCGTAAGAACTGTTGAAAACCTCCAGCAAACGCGGCAGGACGACATCCTTGAATGAGCCGGACACAGGGAATCCAGAGCCGGGCGCAGCACCCCAACTATGGGAATAGGTACTACTGAAAACCCAGCGCAGATGCTCACGGTCGAAATTGATATTGGCCTCGTGCCGCCACAAGCGCACGTCCACGCCATGTGTCGGGCTGCCCAGCGCGGCCAGGGACGCACCATTGGCCGAAGAAAGCGCGGCGCCCAGGTTGGTCAGCAGGGTGGCAACGCGGGAATCGGCGCAGAAAACATCCGGGGCGACGTACTCCGTCAGGAAATAGGAATTGACCCAGCCCGTCCCGCCGCCAGGACGCTGCACCTCCACCCAGACCGAATTACCCACCACAGCAGAAGGGCCGGTACGCATCACATTGACGGCAGTCGGGGCGAAAGACGCCGCCACCGGATGGCTCACTCCCGGCCCGGAACGGATGTTCAAGACATCCCCTGATTGCACCAGGACGACCGCATACGGCCCGGAAGGCGAACCCGGCTGGATAACCGACCCGCTGGCCGATACGGTCGCTGTCGGCGGCACAGGCGTTGGCGGAACGGCCTGCATAGTTTGGGTAATCGCTGCAACGACAGTCTGCGCGGCCTGGGTTTGGATGGCGTCCAGTTCCACCGGGGTCGGGTCAGATTCATCGGTCGGGGCGGCAGGTTCGGGTGTCATGGTCGAATCCGGCATCGGTGGGAATAAGGGCGTCGGCGTTGCCGCAAAGGGCAGGTTACAGCCCGTCAATGCCATCCCCAGAAAAATGAAAAGCGCAAGGTGGGTCAGGTATCGTATGTTCATGTCTTTTTCCTTTCATAACTTGTGGCTCTTTGGGAATTCCCGCGATAGGTCCTCGCATTTTGGGGTGTTCGTACGCACGCCCCAAAATGCGGCCTTCTTTACGGCAAATATCAGAGAACCTAACTTGTTTGTGCTGATAAAGCATAGCATAAAATGAGCGGGATGGAATTTCACAAACATTTCATCACATAAATTTCTTAATACTAATAATCTTGACATACTTTGTATAACACAGTATAATGCGACAAAGGTAAAAAATGACAAACAATACTCTATTTGAAAACAGTGTTCTTGAACTGCGACGCGGCGTGATTGTGCTGGCGGTGCTCAGCCAACTGAACCAAGAGCAATACGGCTATTCCCTGCTGAAATTGCTCTCGGAACAGGGCCTGGAACTCGACCAGGGCACCCTCTATCCACTCTTACGCCGGTTAGAGTCGCAAGGGCTGCTTGAATCTGTCTGGAAACTTGAAGAAGCACGCCCTCGCCGTTATTACATTACCAGCAAAGCGGGCAAAGAAATTTTGCCACAACTCAAACAAGAATGGGCCGGCATCGTCGCTATGATGGACAGGATGCTGGCTGAATAAATCAAGGAGAAGAAAATGAATCTCATCGAACGCTATATTCAACATGTCGGCAAGCACCTGCCCGAAAAATCGCGCGAAGACGTAAAACG
>JAWOIR010000308.1:0-6905 GCA_046484545.1 Anaerolineales bacterium | reverse complement strand
GCCGGGAATAGGGCGACTGGCGTTCGAGTCCATTCTGAGTCGCGATTTTCCCGTCATGCAGGCGGTCGTGTTGGTGATGACCGGCATTTTCATGTTGGCGAATCTCGCGGTCGACATCGCGTATGCCTGGCTGGACCCGAGGATTAGTCGATGAAGGCTATTCTTCGCCGACCGCTGGCAGTGTGTGCGTTGATCGTCGCAACGTTACCCCTTTCACTGACCCAATGCTATCTGCCTCATGAACTCTGTCCTGGCCTTTTGGAGCATGACCTGGCTGCAAATTCTTTGTTTGATACCTTGCGCACTGCATACGACCTGAATTTGGCTGGGGCAAGTTCGGTTATCCAGGCTGCGCTGGCTGATGAGGAACAATCGCAGTTATTACAGGTTGAGCGGCCAGCAGCCCTTATCGTCCGCGAGCAAGTCACTTATCTCGATACCGGAAAAGTTATCGAATTCAGCCGTAGTTTCATCATCGGTGACCGATACAACATCAAATTCCAGGAAGGAAATGTTCCGCACAACAATTTATAGCCCAATTCTTTACTTTGTTGGAACAACCATCCTGTTGAAAGGAGGTGGATGTCTTCAGAGAAAAACAAAAAGGATACAGATTGCCAGTCCAGGCCAATGAACGGGGCAATCTGTATCCAGTCGGCTATGGATGTAAATCCATAACTTCTTTATTCTACCAACACAAACCTATTAAGGAGTAAGCAAAATGAAACACCTGTATCGTGTACTGTCTGTTTTGTTCGTGTTTGCGATGTTGCTGGCAGCCTGTGCTCCTGCTCCTGCTGCCGCGCCTGAGTCTCCCGCCCAACCTGCCCAACCTGATGCGCTCGCTGCCCCTGCCCAGCCGTCAACAGATGGTCAGCAAGTCGTCTTGAAAGTTGTTGACACGATGGCGCGTGACGTAGATTCGAAAATGATGGATGACCTCAATGCCATTTTCGAGGCCGAACACCCCGGTGTCAAAATCTCACGCGAGAGCAAGAGTTTTGATGACATGAAGACCACCGCCAGATTGTTACTCTCCGCCGCCGATGGCCCGGACGTGGTCATGGTAAACCAAGGCCGCGCTGACATGGGCGCGCTGGTCGCCGCCAATTTGCTGGTTGACCTAACTCCTTACGCACAGCAATACGGTTGGGTTGATTACATGAGCCCCGGTATTGCGGCCCGTAACAGTTTCAGCCCGGATGGTAAGAAGTTCGGCGAAGGCAACCTGTACGGCGTGCCGTTCACTTCCGAATTTGTCGGTGTGTACTACAACCGTGAAATCTTTGAACAGAACGGTATTGAAATTCCGAAGACGTTTGCTGAATTTGAAGCCGCCTGCGACGCCCTTAAGGCTGCTGGCGTCACCCCGATTGTCTTTGGCAGCCTGGACGGTTGGCCCACTATTCACATCTTCTCTGAAATTCACTATAACTGGGTCGAACAAGACTGGCTGGATGATTTCCTCTATGGCCGTAACAATGTCAGTTTTGCCATTGATGGTAATGTGACTGCTGCCGAGCGATTGAATGAATGGATTGCCAGGGGCTACTTCTCTGAAGACTTCTCTGGTATCGGTTATGGCGACTCCACCAATGCCTTTGTCGCCGGGCAAGGCGCAATGATGATTACCGGCAGTTGGATGGCATCCACCTTTGCAGAGAATGCCCCTGGCAAGATTGGTTTCTTCCTAATGCCAGGATTAACTGAAAACACCAAGCGGCTGTCCACTGGTGGCACTGGTCTGGCAATGGCCATTCGCCAGGGCAGTGCTAATGCCGACATCGCAGCCGAGTACATCAACTTCCTCGTCTCTGAAACTGCTGCTTCCGCAATGGCCGCCATCGGTTATCCGACGCTGCGCCCGGTTGCCCCTGCTGCCGATGCCGACGCCCTGATTCTCGACCAGGTCAAAGCCTGGGAATATATGGTCGAAAACAACCTGGTTGGTCATTATCTCGACTGGGCTTCGCCCACCATGTACGATGCCATCAATGGCGCCCTAGCGGAATTGGTTGCAGGCCGCATTTCTCCTGAAGAGTTTGCCCAAAAGGTGCAGGATGAATATGCCAGTTCGTTGAAAATCCTAAACCCGTAAAACATATTCTCTTGTTACAGGGAGAAGCCGGGAAAAATATCCCGGTTTCTCCCAACCTCCAAAAGATACCTGGAGTTAAAACATGCTAAAAGCCGCTAGACCAACCTCTAAATATAACTTCAGCCCCTACCTTTACATTTTGCCTGCTGCTGCCATTTATGTCATCTTTGTTTTCTGGCCCATTCTCCAATCAGTGGGGTACAGTTTTACAGACTGGGATGGTTTACGCGCCCCCAACTTTATCGGCCTGAAAAATTATCTGGAATTGCTCCGCGATTCAAAATTTCACGACGCGCTTGGTAATAATCTTGTTTTCATATTTTTCTACTCATTTTTCCCAATCGTAATCGGCCTGTGGCTGGCCGCGCTCTTGTCCCGTCCCGGCATAAAAGGGTTGGCGATGTTTCGCACCGGATTATTCCTTCCGCAAGTCATGTCCATGATTGTGGTCGGCATGGTCTGGCGTTGGATATACCACCCACAGTATGGGGCCATGAATCAATTCTTGCAGGCTGTTGGGTTGGGAAGTTGGGCGCGGCCCTGGCTGGGCGATTTTGACTGGGCCTTGCCCAGTATTGGGGTAGCCGCTACCTGGGCGCAATTTGGCTTTTGCCTGGTCTTGTTCCTGGCCGGGATGCAGAGCATCAGCCGCGAATTGTATGATGCCGCAAAGATAGACGGGGCCGGGGAGTTTGCCCAGTTCTGGCATGTCACCTTGCCGGGCTTGCGCCCACAACTGATGGTGGCTTTTATTTCGACCCTGATTAGTGCCATCCGCGTCTTTGACTTGGTCTATGTTACGACACGCGGTGGGCCTGGCACTGCTACGCTTGTCTCTGGACTGTACCTATATCGGAATGCCTTCACGATAGGACGGGTTGGCTATGGCGCGGCAATTGCAGTTGTTTTGACCCTGCTCATCTTGATAATTTCATGGCTTGTCTTGCGAGCACAGCGCAAGTCGGATGATAACCAATAAACAGGAGAATTTGATGAAAACTATTCGCTATAAACGTTCTCCCTGGAGAGTTTTAAGCAACCTGCCCTCTTATGTGATATTGATACTATTTCTAGCCCTGGCAATTATTCCATTCTTGATTGTGTTTTCAACTGCTCTGAAAGACAGCGTGGAACTGGCAATCAACCCGGTTGGCATTCCCCAAAATTGGCGATGGGAGGCTTTTGTGCGCGCCTGGGTCGAGGGAAGGTTTGGACAATATTTCTTCAACAGTATTTTTGTCACTGGCTCTGTGATAGTTGTTTCAATTATTCTCTCGATTTTATCGGGATATGCTTTTGGCTTGATGAAGTTCCCCTTCAAGAACACGATTTTTGTCCTGTTTATGCTGGGATTAATTATGCCGATTGAGTCTTATGTTATCCCCCTGTATTACAACTTGCGAAGTGTTGGTTTAACCGATACCTATTCAGCGTTAATTTTGCCACAAATCGGGATGAGTGTTTGTTTTGGCTCTTTTTGGATGCGTAGTTTCTTTTCAAATGTGCCGCGCGATTTGGTCGATGCCGCCTTGGTGGATGGTTGCACCCCATTCAGGGCACTCATCCATGTGCTGATACCGATTGTCACGCCAGGTATCCTGACGATGGCTGTCCTGTTTTTCATCTGGACATGGAACGACTTCCTGTTTTCCCTGATTATGGTCTCCAAAGATGAGTTGCGCACCCTGCCGCTTGGCCTGGCGTTCTTCCAGGGGAAATATGAGAGCAACTTCCAACTGACCGCTGCCGGGGCGACCATTGTGGCCTTGCCCGCAATACTCTTCTTCCTTATTTTCCAACGCCAGTTTATCCAAGGTGTGACGGCTGGTGCCGTCAAAGGATAAATAACATTCTGCTATCAATGCGAGGTATATTATGAAATTATCTGTGATTGGCGGGGGCGGAGTTCGCGCTCCCCTATTTGTTGGTTCGGCGCTTAAACGTGCGCAGACCGTTGGGTTGACTGAAATCTGCTTGATGGACATCCAGGCCGAGAAGCTGGATTTAATGTTCGAAATTAGCCAACAAATCGGTGTTATGCTCGGTAGCCCGGTGCGAATTACCCATACCACCGACGCCGCCGCGGCCCTGGATGGGGCTTCCTACGTTGTGACCACTATTCGGGTTGGCGACGAGATGGGGCGCGTCATGGACGAGCGCATTGCCCTGAAACATGGCGTTCTGGGCCAGGAAACCACCGGCCCGGGCGGGTTTGCAATGGCGATGCGCAGCATCCCGGCTATTCTCGAATACGCTTCCCTGATGGACAAGTACTGTCCAAAAGCATGGATGTTCAACTTCACCAATCCTGCCGGTCTGGTTGCCCAGGCTTTGAGCGACCGGGGCTTCGAGCGTGTTGTCGGGATTTGTGACGGCGCGAACCTTGCCCAGCATGCTGTTGCCAACTGGCTCATGGTTCATCCCAATCGCCTGCGCCCGCAGGTCTTTGGCCTTAATCACCTTTCCTGGACGCGCAGTATTTTGATGGATGACCGCGAAGTCTTGCTGCCTCTCCTGGATGAGCCCGCCTTCCTGGCAGGTAGCGACATTCGCGTCTTTGAACCGGAACTGGTCAAACGCTTTGGCATGTGGCTGAACGAATATCTGTACTACTATTATTACTCTGACAAAGCGGTCGAGCAGATTTTGGGCGACGGCAAAACGCGTGGCGAGGAGATTCTCGAACTCAACCAGCGGCTGCTCGGCCAACTTTCCGATACGGATATTCGCCAAAACCCTGCCAAGGCGCTGTCTGTTTACCAGGGCTACAACCAAAGGCGGGTCGCGACTTATATGCACTATGCCCGCCCTGATGCTCCCAGTATGGAGCAGGCTGAACAGGATGCGGCTGGTTCCATTGTTCAGGAGTTTCACGCAGAAGAGGGGGAAGGCTACGCGGGCGTCGCCCTCGACATCATCCAGGGACTGGAAGGCAGCGAACCGATTTACACGGCCCTGAACCTGAAAAACAATGGTGCAATTCCCTGCATGTGCCCATCCGACGTGGTCGAGGTCAGTTGCGTAGTCGATTCCAGCGGGGTTCATCCCCTGCCGATTGGCGAAATACCTGAACACCAGGAATTGCTGATGCGCTCGGTAAAATACTACGAAAAATTGGCTGTATCAGCCATCTTCGAACAGTCCAGGGAAAAAGCCGTCTTGGCGCTCATGTCGCATCCGCTGGTCATGTCTTATTCACGCGCAACCGCCCTGGTCAATGAGTATCTTGAAGCCCACCGCCTCTATGTGGGCGAGTGGTCATAAGGAATCTGCCCGCCATGCTTGATGTCCTGCTGCCCAGTATGTATTTTTGCGACCTGGTGTTTACTGGCCTGCCCGAAATGCCGCGACTTGGCAATGAAATTTACTGCAAAAACTTGAAGGTGATTCCGGGCGGGGGATTTATCCCGGCGGTGGCCCTCAACCGACTGGGGTTGCAGGTTGGCTGGGCTTGTGACTTCGGTAACGACTTTTTCAGCCGCTTTGCGCTAGAACAGGTCCGCCAGCAAAACTTGAGCGAACGTTTATTTCGAATGCACGATATCCCCCTTCAGTCTGTTACCGTTTCCTATTCGTTTTCGCACGAACGGGCTTTTCTCACTTACCTCGATTCTCTGCCGCCCTTCGACTTACCCGCCCTGATAAGAGAGAATCCCGCTCGCTGCCTGATGTTGATGGGCCTTTCCTCTGGCCCCGATTTTCACAAGACGGTCGCCGCGGCGCGGGAAGTTGGCGCACTCGTTTTCATGGAATGTCAGGCCACAGATGCCAGCCTGGATGCCCCACAGGTCGAAGCAGCCCTGAAAGCCGTTGACATTTTTGCCCCCAATCAGGAAGAAGCCCTGCGCCTGACCGGAGAAAAAACGGTCGAGACCGCCCTGGAACGGCTGGCTGAACTCACCCCAACGGTGGTAATAAAACTGGGGGCAGACGGCGCAATCGCCAGGCGACAAGGAGAACAGGCACGCCTGCCGGGCCTGTCCGTCCTGGTAGAGGATACCACCGGGGCCGGCGATAACTTTGATTGCGGTTTTGTCTATGGGGTTTTGCAGGGTTATTCGCTCGAAGATTCCCTGCGCTGCGGTAATTATTGCGGTGGACTCTCCACAACAGCCTGCGGCGGCTGGGAAGCCTCCCCGGCGGTTGAGCAACTTGAAGACTGGCTGGCTGGGCAGCGCAATAACAACTGATAGTAGTAGCGATGAATTTTAATTATGAGCCTGCATTCCGAAATTCACGAACAACCCGCCGCCATGCAAACCTTGCTTGGCAAACAGGCCGAAATCACACGCATCGCCGCTGAGATTCGAAGCATCGACCCGGCCTACGTCTTCCTGGCCGCACGCGGCACCTCCGACAACGCCGGGCGCTACGCCAACTACCTGTGGGGCGCATACAACCGCCTGCCGGTTGCCCTGGCAACCCCCTCGTTATTCACCTTTTATGGTCAAAGTCCATTGCTCAAAGGCGCGCTTGTTACTACCGTCTCGCAATCGGGCAAGTCGCCGGATATCGTCGCCGTCGTCGAAGAAGGCAAACGCCAGGGCTGCGCCTCGCTTGCCATCACCAACGCCCCCGATTCGCCCCTGGCCGCTGCCTCCGACTTCGTCATCGACATCGCCGCCGGGCCGGAGAAAGCCGTCGCCGCCACCAAGACTTACACTGCCGAACTGCTGGCAATGGCCATGTTCTCGGTCGAACTGGCCGATGACCCCGCACGCCGCGCTGACCTGCAAAAACTGCCTATCTGGGCCCAGCAGGTGCTGGCGCTGGATGAAGAAATCGCCCGGCTGGCCGAGCGATTTCG
>JAWOIR010000269.1:0-3310 GCA_046484545.1 Anaerolineales bacterium | reverse complement strand
CGCATCGACAAGCAATGGCGCGTGCAAAACAGCGGAACCTGCGACTGGGACGCGCACTATCGTCTGAAACTGGTTGGCGGATTCCCGCCTCTGGGCGCGGAACTCAGCCAGCAACTCTTCCCGGCCCGCGCCGGGGTCGAAGCCACCATCCAGATATTCTTCATCGCCCCGCCGGCCAGCGGCCTGTACCGTTCAGCCTGGATGGCTTATGGCCCGGACGACCAGCCCTTTGGGGAGATGATTTTTATCGAGTTTGTTGTACCGTAGTCAGCGGCAATTCGACGCAAAAAGTCGTCCCACGCTCTTGCGCGGAGTCGACCTGTATTTTTCCCCCGTGATGTTCCACAATCCAATAGGCAATCGAAAGCCCCAGCCCGAAGCCGCTGACCTTCGAGCGCGTGCGTGATTTTTCGGCGCGGTAAAAACGCTCGAAGATGTGCGGCAAATCCTCGGCGGGGATTCCCGGCCCGCTGTCGCTGACCGTGACCGTGACCTTGCCTTCCGCTTTTACCATGCCGACCACAACCTGCCCCCCCTGGGGTGTGTACTGGATGGCATTCGACATCAGGTTCAGGAAGACCTGCTTGAGCCGGTCGCGGTCGCCGTTGACCAGGGCCTGGTCGATTTCGGTCAGTTTCAGGCGCACTTTGTCCCCGGCCAGCACGTGCATTTCCTGGAAAACTTCCAGCACGAGCGTGTCCAGTTCAACGGGAGTCAGGTTCAGGTTGAGTTTGCCCGATTCGGCCTGGGCCAGCAGCAACAAGTCGCCGACCATGCGCGTCAGGCGGTCGGCCTCGTCCTTGATGGAGTCTATCGACTCGTCATCCGGCCCCAATTTCCGGATTAGGTCGGCGTTGCCCTTGATGACCGTCAGCGGGGTGCGCAGTTCGTGCGAGACATCCGCCAGGAAGCGCTGCTGGGAGGTGAATAGCGTTTCCAACTGTTCGAGCGAGTGGTTGAAGGCCCCGGTCAGTGTGCCGATTTCGTCATCGGGCGGGCCGTCGTAGGGAATGCGGCGCGAAAGGTCGTCGGCGCGGGTGATTTGCTCGGCAATCTCGGTGGCGGTGCGGAGCGGCTTGAGGGCCTGTCCCAGGCTGAGCCAGGAGGCCAGCGCGGCCAGCGGTATGGCAATCAGGGCCAGAATCAGCAGGGCATACAGCAGGCTGTTGCGGATGGTATCGACCAGTTCGAGATTGACCCCGACCTGGATGACCCCCTGCGGACGCGCACCGAGCCGGTAAGGAACCGACAAGACCCGCAGGTGGTTGCCCTCGGCGTCGGTCAGGTTGCGAAAAATGGGGGTATTCGTGGAAAGTCCGGGCGGGTCGAGCGGCAACGGTGGGAAAGCCAGCTCCTGGTTGCCGCCATGATAACGCCCATCGCGCAGCCACACCTGCATCATCACATTGGTGGACAGTTGCAGGGACGGCATGGTGAGCGTGTTGGCGTTGGCAGGCGTTTCGCCGCCCAGCAGGATGGCGGTTTCCTGAGCGTAAATCTCCAGGGTTTTGTCCACCTGCTCGAAAAGCACCGCGCTGACAGACAGGTAGACCAGCATCCCGAAAAAGAGCAGGATACCGCCCAGCAGGGTGGAATATAGCAGGGTCAGCCTGGCGCGCAGGGACATGAAAAATCAGGGTTGCTCGCGCAAAACGTAGCCCACGCCGCGCACGGTGTGTATCAGGCGCGGCAATTGTTCGTTGTCTTCCAGTTTTTGGCGCAGGTAGCGGATGTAGACTTCCAGCACGTTACTCTCGCCGCCAAAATCATAGCCCCAAACACGGTCAAAAATCACATCGCGGGTGAGCACCTGGCGCGGATGGCGCAGGAAGAGTTCGAGCAGTTCGTGTTCCTTGGCGGTCAGTTGGATTAATCTGCTGCCGCGCGTCACCTCGCGGGTGCTGGTATCCAGTGACAGGTCGGCAAATTGAAGCACCTGCACCCGTTCAGCCTGGGTGCGGCGTAGCAGGGCGCGCACGCGGGCGGTCAACTCGTCCAGGTTGAACGGCTTGACCATGTAATCATCCGCACCGGCGTCCAGGCCTTGCACACGATCCTGGATGGTGTCCTTGGCCGTCAGCATCAGGATGGGCACCGCCCCACCCAGGCGCAGGCGATGACAGACATCCAGCCCGTCCATGCCGGGCAGCATCCAGTCCAGGATGACCAGGTCGGGATTATGGTCGCGGGCCATGTTCAACCCGCTGCGGCCGTCGGTAGCGGTATCCACCGTGTAGCCTTCATAGGATAGCCCGCGCTGCAACAACTTCAGGATGGCGGGGTCGTCTTCGATAATCAGGATTCGCTCATTCATAATTGGCTCCTCACTAAAATTATACACGTCTCTGGTAGAATTTCGGTATGTCTGCTCGCCCATTCAAACGAATCTTTGATATTCTGGCGGTTCTGCTCGGCCTGGCCCTGCTCTCGCCGCTCTTGTTGCTCCTCGCGCTGCTGGTGCGGGTCTTTCACGGCGCACCAGTGCTGTTCGAGCAGACCCGCCCCGGCTACAAAGGGACTCTCTTTCGCATCTACAAATTCCGCACGATGACCGACGCGCGCGCCGTCGACGGCAGCCTGCTCCCGGACGCCGAACGTCTGACCCGCTTCGGCCGTTTTCTGCGCGCCACCAGCCTGGACGAACTGCCCGAATTGTTCAACATCCTGCGCGGCGAGATGTCGCTGGTGGGGCCGCGTCCGCTGCTGGTGCAATACCTGGAGCGCTACTCCCCTGAACAAATGCGCCGGCATGACGTATTGCCCGGAATCACCGGCTGGGCGCAGGTCAATGGCCGCAATGCCCTCACCTGGGAAGCGAAATTCGCCCTGGACGTATGGTATGTGGACAATTGGTCTTTCTGGCTGGACGTCAAAATCATCTTACTGACCGTGTGGAAAGTGTTCAAACGTGAAGGCATCTCGCAGCCCGGCCACGCCACCGCCGAGGAGTTTATGGGGAGTGATGAGAAATAACGGATTCTCATATGGCTTTTTCAAGAAAAGAATATGGCACTGCTGATAACCCCCGCATTTTGGGGTGTGAGCGCGCGTACGCGCGCTCACACCCCAAAATGCGGCCTCCTTCACGCCAAATATCAGAGAACCGATATTACCTGATACTTTCTGACGCAAAACTTTGATATATTTTTTCATATTTCTCTTGAAAAAGTTGACAGCCATATGTTTCTTTAGCGTCAGCAGCTATTTTTGCTCCGTCAAAAGCGCCGTAATTACTATGTGCCAGTATCATATGTTTGGCCAGCTCGTTTATGTTATCAATTGGTGTCAAATATCCATTAATGCCGTGCTG
>JAWOIR010000198.1:0-7258 GCA_046484545.1 Anaerolineales bacterium | reverse complement strand
ATCGCCAATACGTTGTGGGGCGAAACCGCCAGCGATGTAACCGGGGCCAGCAGGTCAATTTGAAGTAAATTCTGGAAATCGCTGCCTCCGGCGGGAATACTCCTGAGCGTGGCATAGTTGCCGTCATATTCTTCGCGCAAAGTGTAGATTGCGCCGTCCAGGGTCATGTCGAGGTGATTGTATAACCGGGTTTCCCTTTTTTGGAAGACCGCCCTCCCGGTTGGCTTTTCGACCATCGTGACATACATCTGCCCGCTGGCCTGCCTTGTCAGGAAGACGATGTTGCTGGCGTTTTCGGCAACGGACTGGAAAACGCCCGGCACCGACTGCGCCGGCAGTCTGCGGTTTTTGACGTACAAGTCGGTCGTGCTGCGCCGGTTATCAATCAGGATGAAATCTCCCGACCGGCTGACCCACTCAATCGAATGCGGCCCGACATCGAAGACCGTTTCGCCCATCGGGTTGATAAGTAAGGTGTTGCGTTCATCACGGATTTCGCGGAATAGCGGCCCATCCACCGCGTGAACCGGGGCATCTTCCGAGACCTGGCAGCTGGCTTCGCTGGTCGCCAGCCTGAACAAACAGACCGAATTGAGACTGTTAATCAGCAGGGAGTCGGTGCTGCTGAAACGCATGGCGCGGATACTGGCCGGGTCGAAACCGGCAAGCCCAGAGGCAGGCGGTAAAACGCGCAATCCCCAGAACTCATCGAAGACGTTTTCGGACTGGCTCTCGGCCAATTCGACGGAAACCTGCTCACCGGAAGCGATGTTCCAGACCCCGCGAATGACCTGGTAACTCTCGGTGCGGGCATCCCAATACAGGGCCGCGCCGCGCAGGAACGATTCGTCCGGCTCCGAGACGAGTTGCCAGGCCACCTGCCTGCCCTGGGCCAGCGGAACCACGATTTCGCGCGTCAGGCGCAGCGGGGAAATGTTATAGACGCGAATTCTCGAAGCCGAGGCGATTGCAAAATAATCGCCGCCGCGCGAGAACAGCATGGCGGAGTTTGGGTCGTTGGTGGTCAAGAGGCTGCGAAAACCGTCCTGCAAATCATAAATGTTCCAGAAAATCAGGTCGCGGTCGCGGTGGGCAAACAAATACTGGCCTCCCTGCGAAAAGCCCAGCGAGCGGGTTGCCCCGCGATATTCAAAAATATCATTATCCTGGAAAAAACTATGTATCTTGAGCGGCGCATCGCCAAGGCGGTATGCGAGCAGTTCGCCATCCGGCGAGAGCGCAACCTGGACAGGATTGGACTGCCCCCCCAACATCTCGTCGCCTGAAAAAGTCTTAAACAAGGCGGGCTGGTTGTCCTCCACATTGTAAACTCTGATTTCCCAGCCGCCGACCTGGCGCACAGCAACCGCAAAACGGTTGATGTTTGCATCCACCGCCAGGCAGGAGTCGCATTCTGCATCCACCATTTCGATTTCGGGCCAGTCGGCCAGGCGGCCGTCCTGCAAGGAATAGAGCGACAAACCCTGTGCCATAGCAACCAGCGCTCTTTGCCCATTAGGGCTGACGAGCGAGACGCGGCGCAGGTCTGTTTTATGCAGAAAAACTCTTTCCATCTGTTCGGCGTTGCCGCTGCTGATGCGCGGAAAACCTGCATCGGGCATGGGCGTGCCGATGTTGACCGGGTAAGGGGAGCGCGGCGTCGGGAAAGGGGTAAAGGTCAGGGTCGCGCTGGGAGTCGAGGTCGGCACCAGGCTGGCCGCCGGGGTAATGGTGCTAACCTGTCTCGGCGTCGCGGCGGGCGGTCTCTCGCCATCTACAGCAGGCAGAAAGTCAAAATCAAAGGGCAAATCGCCGCCACAGCCTGCCAGCAGAAATGCCAGGACAATCACGAATAAACTTGCAGTCTGTCGCTTCATTTTCTTACACCTTCTCGTCATCTTCCTCTGGATGCGGAATTTCGCCAGCCATAAAACGGTCTTTATCTTGCTCGAAGGCTTTCAGGCAAGCCTTTTTACAAAAATACACACGCTGGCCTCGATACAAAACGCAGGGATAACGCGGCGGGTAGTTCAAGCGTTCACCGCACACAGAAAGCGTTTTGTTTCCCTGGCCGGACGACATCGCTGCGCCTATGGTTTGACGAAGACCGTATACTCGAAGCGCTGTTGCCCGGCAGGATAAGTCTCCTTGCCGTCGTTGACCGGGGCGGTAAATGTCGCGGTAGTCACCAGGTTATGTTCACCGCCGGGAAAATCCGTCACCTGCACAAAATAGGCCTGGCAATACTGGCCATCGTTGGTGGGATAGTCCATATCGACGAATTGGTCGAGCGGCACATCCTGGCCGTTAAGGTCGAAACGCACCTGGATTTTGGTGAGATTTTCGAGCATGGTTGCTTCATCCTGGGCGCACCAGCCCCAGGCCCAAAAGAGCGGCTCAGACTTACCCAGGACAACCGTATAGGTGAAGGTGGCTTTGGTGTCGGTCAAGGCCTGCGCATCGTACACTTCGCGGGCTTTTTCCTCCAGCATGGTGATATTCCCGGATTCCAGCGCAGCCATGGACTGGCTGGGGCTGAGCAGTTTGGGCGGCCCGGAGGGGACAACACCCGTGCCAGACGGCTCCAGCACAGCGCGGATGCCGTACTGCAAAACGACATCTTCCTCCGTGGTGACGGTCTCGAAAGTAATCGGCACGCGCACATCCGGCGGGACGCCCACTCCCTCCAGGAAAATCGAGCCGTCGGGCAGGGTCATACGCCCGGTCGGCACTTGCAGCGAGAAACCTTCCGGCAGGCGGAACTGTCCACGCGCCACCTCAGCCTCGACCCCGGCAGTTGGGTACATGCCTACCGTAATCATGTCGGGAACTTGGCTGAAGGCGTATGATTCGAGTTCACACGCGCTGGCACAGGCCTGACCAATCAGCAGGACGGTTTTATCGAAGCGATACTGGTTTTGGTTTGCAATCACCTTGCCCGGCAAACCGCGCGGCTCGAACTGACCACTTTGCTCACTGAAATACTCCATCTGCCCCATCGGAATTTCAATCTCGGTCAGGAATCCGGCCAGGCCCAGGTTGGCCCCGCCGCCGTTGAAGCGCATGTCAATGATGATACCGGCCACATTACGCGCCTCGAAGGTGCGCAAGGCGCGCTCGAACAGTTTGAGAATCAGCCCCAGGTCGTCATAGTTGCTGTTTATTTCCACATAACCGATTTCGGCATTGCCTTCGCTCAAAATCTCGAACGTGACCGGCAACATATTGTCAAAATCAACATTGTAATAAACCGAAGTACGATTGAACGAATCACGCTCCGAAGTGCTGACCAGGCTGACAGTCCGCGCCGCCTGGCCGGGATTTTGGAAAGTCACCTGCGTTTCCACGCCAACCGCAGTGCGCAGGAAATAGCGCTGCTGCTGGTAGCGATGGGCAAAGTCACTCGATGAAATTGCATAGGGCTGGGCCGCGTCAATCGCCTCTGCTATCGGCAGCCCGCCGAACTCGGTCACGACCGCGCCGACCTGCATCCCGGCGGCCTGGGCCGGACCGCCCTCGGTTACGAACATCACAACCACACTGCCGTCATCCAATTCGCGGACGGCAAACCCATACCCGCCCGCCGTGCGCCCGAAGAAATCCTGGTTGGCATAATCCCCACCGTTCAGGCCGACGTGTCCATCCTTGAAGGCCCAGGTGAAATCGCGCAAGGCTTCATAAAAAGCCCTGGCGCTGCGGCTTTGCTCGGCCTGCTCGACGCGCGGCTTCAACTCGTCATACAGCGCGTCCCAATCCGGCTGTTTGCCTTCAATGCCATTGAAAGCATAATTGATGCGCACAAACTCGAACATGTTGTCGAACGCATCGGTATACGAATCTTCCGAAAAATCCTTGATGGCAACATCTTTGGGTTCATACAGAGGCAGTTCCGGTTCGGGTTCCTTATAAAAGCGGAAGGGTTCGCTGTCCAAATCCACAATCGTGTATCCTGCCGGAATTGGGCCAACCGGGTCATCCTCGCTAAACAGCAGGCCGTCTTCGCCAAAACCGGTTGGGAACTGCTGGTTTGCGTCCGGCGCCCAGACAATCAGCTTGCCGCCAATTACTTCGTACTGACGGTCGGTATCGGTGCGGGCCGAGGTCAGATAGCCGGGCCAACCTCGCGAGCCATCATCGCCATGCGCATACGGCCCACCGGTCAGATTCGGCCAGTAGGCCACCACAAAAACCTGCACGCCGGGGTCATCCTGATTGTCATTGTCCACATCGGCTTGCACACCGGTCGGGCGTTTGGGCAGTTGCAACACATAAGTCCCGACCATCTCGTCCAGGTCCATCTCCAGAAAGCCCAGGGTCTGCGACGAAATCGGAATCTCCCACTCTTTGTCGCGGGTGATGAAGGCGTACATATCCACCAGCGCAACCGCGTGCTGGTCGTAATAATCGGTGATAATGCTGTTGCTATATTCAAACGAGCCAACCACCAGGAAAGGCTCATCCGCGCCGGGGCAGGACGGTGCTGCCGCCTGCGCCGGTAATTCGGGGCATTCCGGGGCAACAACAACCGCCTCGCGGGTCTCCACAGCAACAGCCTCCGGGGCAGTCCCGGCCTGAAAGCCGCAAGCCAGGGTTGTCAGTGCAATCACAAATACAATAAAAGCCAGGCGCAATTTCATAAGTTCTCCTTTAATCTCTCGTTACCCTGATTATAGGCTCTTTGGGAATTCCCGTGGCAAGTCCCCGTATTTTGGGATATGAGCGCGCGCCGCGTACGCGTGCGGCGCGGCACATGTCACCTGCCAAGGAGAGCCGGAAATTTGATGTTCATGCCTGCTTCGCAGGCATGAACATCAAATTTCCGGGTTTTTCTTGTGGGCCGCGAAGCGGCCATACACCGATAAGACAGTCAGGGCTTCTTCAAGGCAAATATCAGAGAACCTGATTATATCTGAATTGACGCGCATTCCTCTTGGGTATAATGAAACCATGACCGAATGGAAAACCGACTACCAGCGTGAAATCGAAATGGCCCTGGCTGCCCGCCAACGCAAAAACGAAGGCCAGGCGCGCGTGTGCGCCCGCCGCGCAGCCGGCATCGCCATCCGCGCCTATTACCAGCAGCGCGGGGAGACCATCCGCACCCCCAGCGCGTATGACCTGCTCAAAATGTTGATGGAAGATTTGAGCCTACCCGAATCCGTTCGCCAGTCTGCGGCCAACCTAACCCTGCGCGTTAACCAGGCGTTCGAACTACCATCGGAACTCGACCTCGTTAAAGAAGCCCAATCCATTGCTGAGGCCTTGTCCCGCCTGATGGAACTCGGACACCCTGACAACCTCAACACAGGCTAGGCGAATTCTCGTAAACGGAATAAAAAAAATCAGGAGTCCCCTCTACCGGAAGGGACTCCTGTTTGCGTTTCAGGGCAGGCTATGGCTCGATTTCGGTGATGCAGATTTTATTACATTAACTATCACCCTTCGGGATTTCATATATTATTCACGGAATCTGTGCGCCATGCCAATGGTATCTATACCAGTGAGTATGAGGCCACTTATAAAAATGGTGATTCCCATAGCTTGCACCGGAGCGTCCAGTCCCAGAACAAGATTTCTTTTGCATCATTACTGAGCTCCAATAACTCGATGCGTTATGGCGAACATGACCTGACATTTGGTGGTTTGTAGTAATTTGTCCCCATCACATTTCTCTAACAGTCCACCAACTGTATCCAATATCGCTCATACTTATTGCCGGAGATTCAACCCAGGTCCATATTTGGGCTACCCACCATTCAGCATTATGATTCTTCACTTGCTGGTTTCCGTACGTCCAGGTAATGCCGTGATATTGTCCAAAGCCTACGGTGTTTGCATATACAGTAGCATTAATTAGTAGCGAACTCAGCAGCACAATCACAAGCACACCTAATAACAATTTGTATGGTAACTTCATTGCTGCACCTCTTTCAGAACTTTTTCTACATATTCAGGCAAGATGTCAACATTTTTCAAGGCCAAAACAGTAAGCACTTCAGACAGCCTTCCTTTTCCATCAGGCAGGATGTCGTATGTTTCCATTTTGAATAAACCTCTGCCGTTTTTGTAGAAATACGCTTTCTTAATGACTCCCCAATGCGGCTGGTCGTTTCCGGCGAGTTGTATAGAATTCGCAAGCGGCAAAGACAGTGTGTAAATGAAAAATTCTTCCGTTTCCTCCCAACTGAGATTTTGGGGATATTCCCTGGCCCCGTTTGCAAATCCAAATCCCAAGCCAGGCTCAAAAGGCTCTTGTTTATAATCAGAATCTTTTACGGTCAAGTTACGCCATACGCCATCATGAAAGACTGCTGTTTGAATGACATTCCCTGCTTTGTCTTTCATAAAAGTTACAGCACTGCCAACTCTCTCGTTGTCTCCAATCAAAAACCAAAGTTCCATCGTATATTCAGTCGGAATACTAAAGTCATCTTGAACAAAGTTATCACTCCTCCCAAGATATTCCACTTTGTAAGAGTGAAAAAGCCAACCTGGCTTAATAAAATGACCATCCGTATTTTCCAATAGAGACAAATTCTCGATCTCGCGTAGTATTTCATCTGGTTTTTCAGGATTATCCTCGTCAGTCTCCAGCACCACAACGATTGGGGGCGGCAAAACATCTTCAAATTGTGGTTGAGGCTCAGATGCGGAAACATTTTGGCGCGCTCCTGCCACCAAAACAACTCCTGCCAGCACAACCAACAAAATCAGTCCTGACAGTGATGCAAAGAATATTTTTTTCATGGTCGTATTCCTTTTCTTTTTTTGTAAATCTGACAATCTCCAACCTCGCGCGTGGATGGATAACCGGTTTCGCTAAGCATAGCCGCGTTTTCAACCTGCGTCAATTACGGAAATCCGCCATATCACAGATCGTCATAGGCTGCAGGGTCATGCTCATGGAACCAGGCAACCGCCTGCAAACGCGATTTGACCCCCAACTTCTTCAAGAGATTGCTGACATGCTTTTCTACTGTGTTGATGGAAATTTCCATGCAGTCTGCCATCTCGCTGTTTTCTTTGCCCTCGCACAGATATGCCAGAACCTGGCGTTCCTTTTCTGAGAGACTTTCCCACTTGGCCCCAACCGTTTCCTGCCAGCGCGAAGCCCTTTGCAGTTGTTCTTCGGTAAAAAACGGTTCTTTGCCCGCCGCGCGGCGGATGGCAACGAGCAGTTGTTCTTCCTGGCAGCCTTTGTCAAGGTAGCCGCTTGCGCCGGCAGCCATCATGCGCGCCAGATAAGCGTCGCGGTCAT
>JAWOIR010000181.1:0-4550 GCA_046484545.1 Anaerolineales bacterium | reverse complement strand
CCAATCGAAAAGGCCGGGTTGAGCGTCGAGAGCGGGTCCTGGAAAATCATTGCCATTTCTTTGCCGCGCAGGTCGCGCATTTCGCGCTCTGAAATCTTCGTCAGGTCTGTGCCGCGGAAGTAGACTTCGCCGTTCGCAATTTTGCCTGGGTAGCGTAACAGGCGCATAATCGAGAGCAATAAGGTACTTTTTCCGCAGCCGGATTCGCCAACAACACCCAGAATTTCTCCCTGCTTCAGGTCGAGGTTGACGGTTTCAACAGCTTTAACTAGTTGTCCCTTTGACGGAAACACGGTTTGCAGGTTGCGTATTTGTAAAAGGGTATTCGAGTCTGTGGTCATGGTTTTACCCTTCAATTTTCAAGCGTGGGTCAAGAATATCGCGCAATCCTTCACCAAATAGATTAATCGACATAATCAGGAACAAAATAGCCAGGCCGGGGAAGGTGGTAATCCACCAGGCGACCATCATGGTATCGCGTCCGGCGGCGACCATCGTGCCCCAGGTGGGGATGGTCGGCGGCATACCCAGGCCCAAAAAACTCAGGCTGGCTTCGGTGATAATCATATAGCCGATGCGCAATGTCCCCAGCACAAATACCGACTGGGCGATATTGGGCAAAATTTCCTTGAGGATGATGGCATAACTTCCCAGCCCGGTAACGCGGGCGGCTTCGACGTATTCTTTGGTCTTTTCTGCCAGCATTTCACCGCGCACCAGCCTGAAGAATTCGACCCAGCCCTTGAAGGTCAAGGCCAGAATCAGGTTGATGAAGCCCGGCCCGAGGAAAGCCATCACGCCAATGGCAAAAATCAGGAAGGGGAACGCCAGCAGCAAATCGGCCAGGCGCGAGACGACGTTGTCGAATCGGCCTCCAAAGTATCCAGCAAACATACCCAAGAACGTGCCAACGATGACAGAAATGGTCACAGAGATTAAGCCAACCCCCAACGAAACCCTGGCCCCGAAGATGATGCGGCTAAGCAGGTCACGTCCTTGCGCGTCGGTGCCGAGCGGATACTCCCAGGAGCCGCCGCTTTCCCAGGCAGGCGGGGTCAGGCGAATACGTAAGTCGCCCTGGGTGGGGTTGTGCGGGGTGAGAATCGGGGCAAAGACGGCCATAAAAAGGTAGATAATGACGATAATGCCGCCGAGAAAGGCCAGCGGATGCCGTACCAGGTCGAGCAGGAAGTTTTTGAAACTTTGCCACCACAGGCTGAGGCGAATCCGCCAGATATAGACCTGGTCTTTCAGGGAAGTGTTGATTTCAGATATCAAAATTGCAACTCCTGGAATTACATTCGAATGCGCGGGTTGAGATACGTATAGAGAATATCCACAATCAGGTTTGCCATCACAAAAGTAAAGGCATATACCATTACTGCACCCTGAATAAGCGGAAAATCTCGGTCAAAAATGGCTTGCACGACCATACGCCCCAGGCCAGGCCAACCGAAAATTGTTTCGACGACCATGTTCCCGCCCAGAAGGATGCCGATTTGCAGTCCGACTACGGTCACAGTTGGAATCATGGCATTGCGTAAAGCGTGCTTGAGTACCACCCGTCCTTCGGGTGCGCCTTTGCTGCGCGCCAGCGTGACATAATCGGAGCGCAAGGTTTCGAGCATGGATGAGCGCAAAACCCGCGCAATCACTGCGGCTACCTGCGCGCCCAGGGCAATCGAGGGCAGTACCAAGTGCAGGATGCTGCTTCTAAGGGCGGCCATGTTGCCGGTCAGGATGCTGTCGAGGACAAAAAAGCCGGTGATTTGTTCAAGGCTGACATTGCGGGCAATGCGTCCCTGCACCGGCAGCCAGCCCAACTGAACGGAAAAAATCAATATCAGAATAATCCCCAGCCAGAAAGCGGGCATGGAGATGCCCAGGAAGGCACCACTCATGCTAATTCGGTCGATAAATGAGTTTTGCTTGACCGCAGAAATTACCCCAATGGGCAGGGCAATCAGCAGGCTGAAAAACAAGGCCCCCATTGCCAGCTCAATGGTGGCAGGCAGGCGTTGGGCAATCAAGGATGTCACTGGCTGCTTGAGCACATAGGAATAGCCAAAATCACCCTGCACTGCGTTGCTGAGGAAAAGCCATAACTGGATATGGACGGGCTGGTCGAGGTTGAATTCCTGCCGCATTCTTTCAATTTCGCCCTGTGAAAGCGCGCCGCTCTGTCCCATCATGATGTCGACTGGGTCGCCGGGGGTCAGGCGGATGAAAAAGAAAACGATGATGGCCACACCAAACATGATGGGAATGGTTGCCAAAACACGCTCCAGAATTTTGATACTTTTCACGGAAGTTACCGTCTCCTGTGCTGGAAGGAGTAGGGCGAGGCTTTCGCCCTACTCCTTTGGTTGGTTTAGTCGCTTATGCAAACATCGTGCATGTTCAAGCGCCCATCAGATGCGGGCGACCAGTTGGAAACTTTTGCGCTGGCGGCTTCCACCACTTCGGGAACGAGCAGGAAGATGGCGGGGGCTTCATCGTAGACCAACTGCTGGGCCTCGTCATAAAGTACCTGCCGCGCCGCGGCGTCGCCGGTGGTTTCGCCGAGCAGGATGAGTTCATTAACGCGCTCATTGTTATAGCCGGAGAAGTTGCCGCGCCCGTAGGGGGTGCCTTCGGCAAAACCGTGCCATTTGGCTTCAAAGTGCCCAACCGGGTCGAAGGCTGAGTCGCCCCAGGCGTCGAGGTAGGCCGTGCGTTCACCGGCCAATAACTGGGTGCGGATGACGCTGTACTCCCAGAATCGCACCGAAGCGTCTATCCCAGTTGCCCGTAGCATATCTGCCAGGGCTTCGGCCAGGTCGCGGTGTTGTTCAAGTGTGTCGATAGTGAAGGTGAGGGTCTGACCATCTTTGACCAGGATGCCATCACCGTTTTTCTCGCTCCATCCGGCCTGGCTGAGCAGGTCTGTGGCCATTGTGGTGTCATACGGGTAGGGCGAGAGGCTCTTGTTGACCGAGTTGTTGTAGGGAGAGAGCGGGCCAGGCAGGGCTGCCCCGCGTCCGCCAAAGATTGCCTCAATCAGCAAATCTTTATTAACCGCATAGTTGAGTGCCTGGCGGACGCGCACGTCGTCAAAGGGGGCCTGGTTGACGTTGAGTTCCAGCCACAACGGACGTGTACCTGGTGTGGTTAATACTTGCACGTTGCTGTTGCCGCTCAAGGTGGCAATCAAGTCTTGCGGAACTTCAGCGATGATATCGACTTCGCCGGCCAGCAGCGCGGCCACGCGGGTGGAGGCTTCAGGGATAACGCGGAAGACAACTTGCTGGGCGCAGGCAACATCGACAGGCGGCAGGGATGGCGCGCCGCCATAGTAATCGTCAAAGCGTTCCATCACAATTTCTTCAAACCCAGGCTGGGCCGAGACGAACTTGAACGGGCCGGTGCCGATGGGCGCTTCGACGAAGCCTTGCGTGCCAACACTTTCAATGTAAGCCTTGGGGACAATTTGCTGGTGAACCAGCATTTGCATGACGGGTGGCCAGGGGCCATCGAAGTTCATCACGACGGTGTATGTGTCGATTTTTTCAATGGATAGCAGGGGCGCTATCAAGCCCTTGCGCGGGGATGAATGAACTTCAGGATATTCAATCTGGTCATCTTTGATGACGCGCTCAAAGGTAAACACCACATCATCGGCGGTCATTTCTGTGCCATCGTGGAACTTGACCCCCTGGCGCAACTTGATTTCAAGCGTTGTTTCGTCGAGCCAGTTCATTTCTTCGGCCAGTTCAAGGTGAACACCGTTTACGGTGTCTCTCGTTACCAGTCCGTCGAACATATTGCGAATGACGGTTTCGGATTCGCGGTTACGATGGTCTGCCGGGTCGAGAGTGACAGGGGCGCTGGCCATCGCGATAACAAGTGTGCCGCCACTTTGAGTTTCTGATGGTGCGGCAGCAGGCCCGCAGGCTGTGAGTGCAAAAGCCAGGACGAGCAAAAATACAGGGATGCGGTAAATGAATCGTGCCATTTCTTCCTCCTTGATTTTGGGCAAAAGTTGATTGATTTTTCAGGCAAGCGAAGAGGAATGTCTGTAGTTTCATCACCTCCTTTGATATGTGAATTTTTTTGACCAGAAAAGCATACAAAATGCTCGCATTAAAGTCTGCGAGTTTTCTATCCCCCGTTTTTTGACTTGTGGAACTTGATGTGGTCTTTTTTTGATAGGCTTTGTATGCTTTGCGGCCCAATGAACAGCAACACTTAAAAATACCACAAAAAAGCATTTATTTACAAAATTTGCTGAGGCTTTTTAGGAATTTCCGTGATAAGTCCCCGCATTTTGGGGTATGGGCGCGCATGTTTGCGGCACGCCCATACCCCAAAATGCGGCCTTTTTTTATGGCAAATATCGAGAACCAGCGGTTTTAAGAGAGAAACTCATTTCAGATATGGTAAACTTATCCATCCTTGTTAAGTTTTTCCTTAACTTCGTATGAAAACCATCACCCCGTTGACCTCCTTTGAACAACTCAAACTGCTGGCCGATTCGCGTCGGATGGAGATTGTGCGCCTGCTAATGGCAG
>JAWOIR010000085.1:0-6385 GCA_046484545.1 Anaerolineales bacterium | reverse complement strand
TTTGTTGGTGATGCCGGGTAAGGGCATTGGTTTTTCCATTTGGTTGCTCCTGTTGTTATTGTTTGTCATTTCGAAGGAGCCGCATAGCGGCGACTGAGAAATCTGCCGGCTGATGTCAAGATTTCTACCCTACGGGCACGATGTCACCGCTGCGCGGTTCGAAATGACAATCTCCTACTCAACCACCTTTTTATAGTGGCGCTTGTTTTTGTGCTCCAGGCTTTCAGGCCGCAAGTGGAAGGGGTCGCTGAGGGCCATAATGAGCGTATCGCCCTTGATTTGGTAGCGGCCCTCGAACTTACCAAGAACTCCCACCGTGTGCTGAGTCTGGTCGAGGTCAATCAGGCCGTCTGCTGCGGTGTAGGTTCCGCTGGAGGTGATGCCCATTTCGTCGAAAGCGGCCCGGAACTTGCCATCGGGGAAAAACTCAAAGTAAAGACCGGGAAATCGCTCGCCTTCGGGTTGCTGCCATTTGCCGATGATTTCGCTCATGGGTACTCCTTTGTCATCTAAACCGCCACAACCAGTTTCGGCACGATGCCCAGGCGATGGGCTTCTTCGCGCAGCCATTCGCGGAAATCGGGATGGGCGATTTTGATGAGGGCTTCCATGCGGTCGCGGACACTGCGTCCGCGCAGTTCGGCCACGCCGTATTCGGTTACGATGGTATCGACATCCTGGCTGGGGACGGTCACTTCGGCCCCTTCCGACAGAATCGGGACGATGGTCGAAATTGCACCGTCTTTGGCGGTCGAGCGCAGGGCGATGATGCCGCGTCCATCGGGGGAGAGCTGCGCACCGCGATGGGTGTCCAACTGTCCGCCGGTGCCGCTAAAGTGACGGTAGCCGATGCTCTGCGAGCAAACCTGTCCGAAAATATCAACCTGCAACGCGGTGTTGACACTGACCATTTTGTAATTTTTGCCAATCACATACGGGTCGTTGGTCACTTTGCCCTGCTGGAATTCGACACCGATGTTATTGTCAATAAAATCGTAGAGCTTCTGCGTTCCGAGTGCAAACGCGCCGACCATCTTGCCCGGCCAGAGCGTCTTGCGGCGGTTGTTGACGATGCCAGCCTCGTACAGGTCAACCATGCCATCGGTGAACATCTCGGTGTGGATGCCCAAATCACGGCGGTCGTTCAGGAAAGCGGTGATGGCGTTCGGGATACCGCCGATACCGAGTTGCAACGTCGAGCCGTCTTCGATGAGACCGGCAATGTAGCCGCCGATGGCCTGTTCCGCTTCGGAGGACGGGGCGGGCGCGAACTGAAATAGCGGGACGTGGTTCTCGACGACGTAATCGACTTCTGAAATATGAACTTGCGTATCACCCAAGGTCCAGGGCAGGTTTTCGTTGATTTCAAGCACAATCAGGTCGGCAGCGGCCATCAGTTGTTTCTCCGTCACCAGCCCGAGCGAGAGCGACATATATCCGCGCTTGTCGGGCGGGGTGGCCGTTCCCCAGAAGACGTTCAATTTTCCCTGTGAAGCGGCCAACTTAACGGTAGCGGCCTGGTGCAGGTTATTGGGGATGTAGGAGATTCGCCCTTCAGGGTGGACTTTCCTATCCGGCGCACCGTAGAACCAGTTTTCGACGAAGAAGTGACCAGCCATTTCGGGCTTGAGCACGAAATCATACTGGCGCAGTGGCAGGCAAACCCAAACCGTCACGTCTTCGAGGCGGTCGCGGTGTTGGCCCAACTCGGTCAGCAAACCAACCGGCTCGGAGGCGGCCATGGCGGTAGCAACGGTCTGGGAAGGCTTGACCAGGGCAACCGCGTCGGGAAGGCTGAGCAATTTTTGACGGTAGAGTTCTTGGGGATTGGTCATAAGGTTCCTGCTTACGGCATGATAAACGCTGCGCCAGCCTGGTTGTAACCAACGCCGGAGCCGATGAAGACCACCAGGTCGCCAGATTTGACCTTGCCTTGCTTGCGGGCATCATCGAAGCACATCGGCAGGCAGGCCGAGCCGGTGTAGCCCCATTTGTCCATAATCCAGTGGGCTTTTTCCATCGGCAGGCCGAGGTTTTCCATCACCAGTTGGATGCTGCCCAGGCGCACCTGCGTGAAGATAACCAGGTCGATGTCTTCAATGGCGAAGTTGCCTTTTTCGGCCAGTTCACGCACACGCGCCGGCCAGCCTTCGTTGTTGACTTCCGCCGGGAAAGGGGTCACGAAGCGTACCTGGGTGCGGCCAGCGGCGACGCTCTCGGGCGTGGCGGGTTCGTAGGTGCCGCCGGAGTAAATGCCCCAGTGTTTGTGATACGAGCCATCCGCAAAGAAAGTCGAGGTGACGAAACCGGGTTTGCTGTCGGCGGTCAGGATGGCCGCCCCGGCGCCATCGCCGTAGAAGAAGGAAGCCACGTCGTTCTCCCAGTCGGAGAGTTTGTGCATCATGTAGGCACCGATGACGAGGACATACTTCAGGCTGGGATTGGTGGCAATCAGCCCGGCGGCGATGTTCAGGCCGGTCGGGAAGGAGGCGCAGGCACAGCCGACGTCGAAGGTCCCGGCTTTGGTTGCGCCCAATTTGTGCTGGACAACAACTGAGGTGGCCGGGGTGATGTAATCGGGGCTGTCGGTGCCGAGGATAATCAGGTCGATATCTTCGGGCTTCAGGTTGGCTTCGGCAAGTGCCTTTTTCGCAGCTTCGACCGCCAGGTCGGAGGTGGCCCAATCATCGGGGGCGTAGAAGCGGCGCTTGATGCTGGTCGAGGCTTCAAATTTGTCGATGACTTCGCCAAACTTGGGGCGCATTTCGCTGTTGGGGCGTTCGTGTTCAGGCAGGTATGCGCCGGTGGCAATGATGGTGGCATAACGAGACATTTTGTGCTCCTTGAGGCTGGATTAGGTACCAACCACAATGCCGCCATCCACGCTGATGGTCGTGCCATGCACGAAAGCGGCTTCATCGCTGGCCAGCCACAGGTAGGCGTTGGCAATATCACGCGGTTCGCCGAGACGTCCAAGCGGGGTATGCGATTTCATGTCGTTGAGGATGTTTTCGGGCATCTGCTGGACCATTTCGGTCATGATGAATCCCGGCGCAACCGCATTGACGCGGATGTTGTGACGTCCGAGTTCGCGCGCCCAGACTTTGGTCATGCCGATGACACCGGCTTTGGTAGCAACGTAATTGGTCTGGCCGAAGTTTCCGTACAGGCCAACCACCGAAGAAGCGTTGACGACCACACCGCCGCCCTGCTTAATCATATAAGGGGTAACAGCCTGGGTGCAGTTGAAGACGCCCTTCAGGTTGACATCGATGACGGCATCCCAGGCGGCTTCTTCCATCTGCTTGACCAGTTGCCCGTCCTTAACGCGCACGAACAGACCATCGCGCAGGATACCGGCATTGTTAATCAGCACATCGACGCGGCCATAGTGGGCAACTACATCGTCCACCCAGGCTTGTACTTCCTGGCGGTCGGCGACGTTGACTTTGTAGAAGCGCGCTTCGGGGCCGAGTTCGGCCAGCAGGGCGTTCCCGGCTTCTTCGTTGACATCGCAAATGACGACTTTTGCGCCTTCTTCGGCAAATCGCAGGGCGGTGGCTTTGCCAATCCCGGCAGCGCCGCCGGTGACGAGGGTGACTTTATCTTTCAAACGCATTTCGATTTCTCCTTCTTGTGTGAGGCTGGAAAATAGTTTTCGTAGCAAAAAGTGCAGTCAGTGTCCATCTTATCAAGTCGCGGTTACAGGCCGGTTACAAGGAGTCCGAAGTCTCTGACTTCGGTGCAAAATCGGGAGATTTTGCACTCCACTCCCGTCCCAACCCTGCCGAAAAAGACGCGGATATTAACGCGAAATTGGCTATTTGTACGGCATAAAGCCGTACAAATAGCCAATTTCGCGGGTTTTTCTCTTTTCTTATTCGCCCGTCAACTGCTGATACAAATTTTCCGTCTCCGGCGAGGGGCTGACGTCCAGTTCTTCGCGCAAGGTTTGGACACAGCGCTGGAACACGCGCGCCACCTGTCCGCGATTGCCGAGCTGGTCGTAGGCCGCCATCAGGTGACGGTAGGCGCGCTCCCAGCAGTTGTCCTGGGTCAGGATACGCTGGCACAGGTCGATTGCTTCGGCATGGCGTCCGGCTTCGAGCAGGGATTGGGCCAGTTGGTCGGCGCTTTCGAGGAAGAGACTGGCAAGCCGTTCGCGCTCCTCCACTGCCCAATCTTCATACAGTGCGCCGGGCAGGTATTCGCCCTGATAATAGGACAGGGCTTGCAGGAGATTTTCGACAGGTTTCCGCTCTTTATTCGGGTGCAGCGCGCGGCAAAATTGCTCGGCATCGAGCCAGATGTCGGCGCCGGGGCGCAATCCGTAAAGCAAGTCTTCGCGCAGGATGAAGGCCGATTCTTCCCCCGGTTCACGCTCGGATTCGAGCACCTGGTACAGCGTGTTGAGCGTGACCTTGAAATTGCGCTGGGCGGTATCGGGGTCTGATTCCGGCCACAGGAATTCGCAAATTTGCTCACGGGTGAGCGGGGTTTTTCGATGGGTCAGCAATAATTGGAAGAGTTGTTTTGATTTTTCGCGCCGCCAGGCGTTCGGGGGAATGGGTTCGCCACCGCGCCAGACCTGGAATCCGCCCAGGGTTTGGACGCGCAACTGGTAGCCGGGATGCAGGTCGAGACCGGACAGGTCGAGTTTTTCAAGAATGCGGTTAATCGCGGCAGTCTGGTAGCCCTGCTTGCGGGCGTACAGCAGTAAGGGCAGGAAGATGCGCTCGTCGGGCGGCCCCAACAGGGTTTGACGCAGGAAGATAAAGTCGTAGTCTCCGGCAACCATCTCAGCCAGCATATCCGCCAGTACCTGTTCGAGACGGGCTTTTTTCTTTTGCCTGAACAGGCTGTAGGCCAGCCAGAGATGACTGGCAACCCGCCCGAACGGGTCGCTGGATTCCTGGAAGCCGCGATAGGCGCGATTGAGCCAGTCTTCGGCGGCGGCATATTCTCCCGCCAGGTTCAGGCTGGCGCCCATCGTGACCTGGACGAGCGAGGCAATCCACTCGTCCCCGGCCTGCTCGGCAACGGTGACGGCTTCCTGGGCGCAAGTGTTGGCGCGGTCTAATTCGCCGCGATAGCCGTAGAAGCGGCACAGGCCCCAGTTGGCCTCCACCCGCAGGCGCGCCACCGACAGGCTGCGGCTGATTTCGATGGCTTGCTGGAAACATTCCTGGGCGCGTTCGTCTGTGAAAAGATTTAGCGCGCTGCCCTGGCGCATATACCCGACGGCGGTTACAAAAGGCGATTTGAGTTCGTGTCCGCGTTTCATGCCGTTCAGGGCGGCTTGCAGGGCTTCATCGCGCAAGCCCATCAGGGAGTAGACCAGGGATAGCACGAGCAGGGTCTCGCGGTGGGCGCGCGGGGTTTGGACGGGGTCGTCCTGCTCGATTTTGGCGCGTTCTTCGAGGGCTTTGCGGGCTTCGTGCAGGCGTCCGGTGCGCAGCAGGACGCGGAAGAGCAGGGTTTCCTTGTCGGGGCCGGCCAGGTGCAGGGCTTCGGCGCGCTGGCGCAGGCGTTCAGCGTCTTCGACGCGCCCGGCGTTGAGATGGTTTTCAGCCAGCAGTTCGTACAGGCGCACCTGGGCTTCACGGTCTTCTGAACCATCGCTGATGCGCACGGCTTCTTCGAGCAGACGTTCGGCGCTGAGCGGGTCGACGATGTCGAGGTAGACGCGCGCGCGTCCGCGCAGGGCGCGGGCGATGCCATCGGGCTGGTTGCGGGCACGCCAGATGGATTCGGCCTGTTCGTACCAACCGCGCGCCTCGTCGAAGCGACTGTGCAGGCGAGCCAGTTCTCCCAGCGTGAACAAAAGCCTGGGATGTTGTGGCAGGGTTTCGGGGGGCAGCGAAGCGAGATAGGCATCCAGCGTGTCGAGACGCCCGGCGGTGAGCAATGTCGCGGCGTAAGAATCCAGCACATCGGCCATCTTTTCCCACTGCCCCCCTTCGAGCAGGTGAAAAAGGGCTGCTTCGGGGTTATCCTGGGCGATGAAATAATCGGCGGCGGATTGATGCCAGGTTTGCCGCCGGGACGGGTCGGATTGCTGGCGCAGAAAATCGTGAAAAATAGGGTGATAGCGCAACACGCCGCCGGCGGTCTCGTTGACGAATAAATCCTGGCGGCGCAAGTGGGCCAGCATGGCGGCGGAATCGTGGGCCTGCCGCAGGTGGTCGCAGGCGGCGGGAATCAGTTCGCGCAAGCTGGCCGTCGCCAGCAGGAAATCGCGCACGTCTTCGGGCTGCCGGTCGAAGACTTCGCGGGCGAGGACATCAAAGAGCGAATCGAGCGAGTTGGCGGTCGAGTGACGCGGCAGTTCCCAGCCCGGCTGGCTACGGATGCTTTGCCAGACGAGTTGCAAGGCGATGGCCCA
>JAWOIR010000058.1:0-3500 GCA_046484545.1 Anaerolineales bacterium | reverse complement strand
CGGTTGGCGGCATCCAGGAACAGGACGCCGGGTTCGCCGTTGTGGTGGGCCTGGGTGACGATTTTGTCGAACAGTTCACGGGCACGCACAGTTTTGTAAACTTTTATCGGGATACCCTGCTCGCGGGCTTGTTCGAGCGTGCCGCGAAAACTGCGGTATTCGGGCGAGGCAATGTCGGGAAAGACCAAATCCCAATCGGCGTCGTCCTGGACGGCTTGCATGAAGGCGTCGGTAATGCCAACCGAGATATTAAAGTTGGTGATGGCGTTTTCGTTGGTCTTGCAGGTAATGAAATCATCCACATCCGGATGGTCGACGCGCAGGACGCCCATGTTGGCCCCGCGCCGGGTGCCGCCCTGGGCAATTTCGCCAAAGGCATTGTCATAGACGCGCAGGAATCCGACCGGCCCGGTTGCCTGACCAGCCGACGATTTGACCAGCCCGCCCGCCGGGCGCAGGCGCGAAAAGGAGAATCCGTTGCCGCCGCCGGTCTGCTGGATAAGGGCCGCATTGCGCAGCGACTGGAAAATGCCGGCCTCATCGCGGCCCATGTCGTCGCTAATGGGCAGGACGAAGCAGGCGGCCAGTTGTCCGAGCGGGGTTCCGGCCCCGGTAAAGGTGGGTGAATTGGGGAAAAATTTCTTACTGGTAAGGAGTGAGTAAAATTCGCGCGCGCGTTCGAGCACATCGCCGCCCCAGGCTTCTTCGACTCGGGCAACATGGTAAGACACCCGCCAGAACATCTCTTCGACGCTCTCGACCGGCTTGCCATCGTCACCGCGGCGCACATAGCGGCGCACAAGCACCTGGCGGGCGTTATCTGTCAGTGCAACCGGCGGCAAATCTGCCGGCATGGGTGGCGTGGGCAACAGGCCGTATTTCTGGGTATCCAAATCTTTTGCAACCATAATTCACTCCTGTAAAATTTTGTGTAGACAATCCTTGATGAGAGAACATTACAGGGTCTTGGAGGCGGCAACACGCGGATGCCGTGTCCAAAACCCTGTTAAATATCAGCCTTCGAGCAAGCGGTCAATTTCGCCGCGTAGTTCGTGCAAGTCGTCCAACCGCAGGTAGACAATCGCATAGCGGATATAGGCAATCTGGTCGAGTTCTTTCAAACCGTTGATGACCATATCGCCGACGATGCGTGAAGAGACCTCGGCCTTGCCCAATTTTTGCAACTGCGATTCAACCTGCCCGACCAGGCGTTCGATGTCGGCTGCCGAGACAGGCCGCTTGGCGCATGAAATGCGGATGCCGCGCGCCAATTTTTCGCGGTCGAATTCTTCGCGGGCGCCGTCCTGCTTAATCAGAAGCGGGGTCGCCAGGATGGGACGCTCATAGGTGCTAAAGCGCTGTTTGCATGATTCACACTCGCGGCGGCGGCGAATTCCGCCGTGGCTGTCGCGGTTGGTATCAATCACTCTGGATGAATCGTGCTGGCAGTACGGACAACGCATGAATGCCTCGAATAGATAGAACATTTGTCTCCGCCACATATGGCGGTTGACCTTTTCTATCCCCCTACCTGTTGGGGTATCAATGACATTCTAACATAAATGCAAGGTCGGTACAAGAGGCAAAAGGTTGCATTTACCTTAAAAAATCATAAAGGAATACGCACATAAGGAAAAACTGTTTTTGTGTAAGCGCTTACACAAAAACGCATCCTGGTGGTAGAATCGCGCCCATGTCTGCACTACAAGCCGCCATTCGCAAACACTTACCCTACAACGTCGGCGCCAACATGGCTGATGCCGCCTTTTTCGGAGCGGGATGGGGATTCAGTTCCTACGGCACCATCATCCCGCTCTTTGTCAGCGGCATGACCGAATCAGCCATCCTGATTGGGTTAATTCCGGCCATTAACGCCGTCGGCTGGCAATTGCCGCAACTGCTGAACGCCAACCAGGTGTCGCGCCTGCGGCAATACAAGCCGATGGTCATGCTGATGACCATCCACGAGCGCATCCCGTTTCTGGGGCTGGCCCTGGTTGCCTGGATGCTGCCCACTTTCGGGCCGGCAATCACACTGCCGCTCGTTTTCCTGCTGCTCATCTGGCAGGGGCTGGGGGCGGGATTCACCGCCAATCCCTGGCAAAGTATGATTGCCAAGATTATCCCTTCCGACTACCGCGGCAGGTTTTGGGGTGTGCAAGCCGCCGTCGCCAACATCATGATTGCCGCGACAGCGGTGTTGGCTGGCTACATGCTGGGATGGATTGAGCACCCCAACAACTTTGCCAGCCTCTTCCTGGCCGCCTTCGTGATGTACGCCTTGTCGATGGCCGCCCTGGGGCTGACCCGCGAACCGGTTGACGAAGAAAAAGAGATACCCGCTGAAACCCGCTCTCCCTTCAAGGGGATGGGCGAGATACTCAAGCGCGACCGCAATTTTGCCTGGTTCCTCGTTCTGCGGGTCGTCTACCAGTTCGCCACGATGGGATTCGCTTTCTACATCGTCTATGGCCTGCGCCGCTTCGACATGGACGGCGTCACCGCGGGACTGCTGACCGCCACCCTGACCATCGCCCAGACCGTTGCCAACGTCATCATGGGCTGGCTGGCCGACCGCTGGGGACACCGCACCATTCTCATCTTCGGGATGGTGATGGTCTCGATTAGTTCGCTGCTCGCCTGGGCCGCACCCGATTTATCCTGGTTTTACGCGGTCTTCATCTTTGCCGGGCTGGCCAACGTGGCTTTCTGGACCATCGGCATGGCGATGACAGTCGAATTCGGCACGGAAGCCACTCGTCCGGTCTATATCGGCATGTCGAACACGCTGATTGCCCCAGCCACCATCCTTGCGCCCCTGGTCGGCGGTCTGGTGGCTGATACCTTCGGATTCCAGACCACTTTCATGATTTCAGTCATCGGCGGGCTGGTGGCAACGGGGATGCTGGTGTTTTTGATTCGTGACCCGAAGAAGGTAAAATAACGGAATAAACGAACGGAGTCCAATGACTCCAGTCATTGGATGTCAAAAGTCTGGAGACTTTTGACTCCGGGAAGGAAAAACCCCATGACCCTCATCCAGGAAAAATCAAATCAGGCTATTCAAATTCTCGAAGAAAAAGAAACCGACCTGTGGCTGACCTTTGTGCGTGAGACCTCCGGCGTGCGTGACCCGGCCCTGGATTTTATCCTCGGCCCCGGCGATCTGACTTGGGAGAGCGCGCTGATATTCACCCGCGCCGGACGCAAAATCGCCATCGTCGGACGTTACGAGGCTGATGAAATCTCCCGCCTGGGCGTCTATGACGAAGTCATCGCCTACGATACCGCCCTGAGGCAGCCGCAGCCGCAGGCTGCAGGCGATGCCCGCCGGCGAGCGCCAGCAGGTGACTGTCGTCGCGGCCGGTGAGCTGGTCGGGGGTCAGCACTGGCAGGCTCCGCCCGTCACGCCGGGTCCAGGCTGAATGGCAGGGCCTGCTCCAGCAGGTCGGCGGGGGTCACCGTCATGGTGCTCCCGTCCTCCGGATCAACCTCCCAGA
>JAWOIR010000474.1:0-7719 GCA_046484545.1 Anaerolineales bacterium | reverse complement strand
GTATGGTAGTTGGCGTGAAGGTCAGGCTGGGAGTCAGGGTGAGAGTCGGGGTATCTGTTGGTGTAAATGTTGAAGTAAAGGTTGGTTCTGGTGGTTTCGGGGTAAATGTCCAGGTCGGGAAGACATACACCATCGTATTGGTCGGAAAGGGAGTCGCTGTCAGGAACAGGGTCGCAGTAGCGGTTGGGGGTTGGATTTCGGTCGGCGCTGTAACAAGGGTCGCCGTCCAGGTCGGCTGGCTGGTCACGGGAGCAACCACCACAACCGGCACTTCGTTGAGCAAATCCAAATTGGCCTGGGGAGTCAGGAAGGTGCGCTGCCAGGCGGGCGGAGTCTGAATTTCAGGCCGCAGTGGGGCCAGCCCGACGGACGCGAGCGCATCCGACCCTGAATCCAGGCGCAGATTCGGGTCTATATTCGATTGCATGTCCGAAGGCACGCTCCAGTGCGGCAACATGCGAATTGCATACTGACCGGAGAGAAACATCAGGAAGACGCCCAGCAAGACAATCGCCGCCAGGAGCAGTAAATCGCGTCTTTCGCGCTCAGGAATTCTCATGCAACCACTTCCGCTTGCAGGGGCAGGCGCACATAAAAGCAACTGCCCGGCAGGGTTTCTTCATCATGGCCCGTACTTTCAGCCCAGATTCGCCCGCCATGCGCCTCGACAATGCCGCGCGCAATGGCCAGTCCCAGCCCGGGGCCGCCGCCCTTGAATTTGGTGCGCCCGGAGGAGTGCAGTTGCACTTCGCCGGTCTGGTAAAACTTCTCGAAAATCAATTCCTGGTGCTGCGGGTCGATTCCGATGCCGGTATCCTGAATGCACATTTCGATTTCGCCCTCGGCTTCGAGTACCCGTCCGCGCAGCGTGATTGTGCCGCCATCCGGCGTGTATTTAATCGCATTCATCACCAAATGGTAAAGCAACTTGTGCAGCAAATCAGGGTCGGCGTAAACCAGCGGCAGTCCAGAAATTCCATCGGTGGAAAAAGTCAGTTTTCGCTCTTTCCAGGCCGCCTGGAAAGTTTTTTCGACCCGTTTCAAAATCGCGGCCAGCGAAGCCTTTTCGGGCAGGGCTTTGAGCATCTTGCTGTCGATGCGCGAAATATCGAGCATACTGTTGACCACTTCCTGCATACGTGCCGAGCCTTCGAGCAAACCCTTTGAGATGCTCTCCAGTTCCGGGTTGGTCCTGGCCTTGTTGTCCAAAATCTGGGCATACCCGCTCAACAAGGTCAGCGGGGTGCGCAATTCATGCGCTGCCACCTGGATAAAACTGGATTTGGTTTTATCCATCTGCGCCAGGGTCTGGTTGGCGCGCTCGAGTTCGATGGTGCGTTGCTGCAGGTTGGCTGTCATCACATCGAAGGTGTTTGCCAGCACCCCGATTTCATCCGAGCTCTTGACCCCGGTGCGCTGGTTCAAATCACCGGCGGTGATGGCCTGCGAAGCGCGCACCAGTGCGTAAATCGGATTAATCAACAAACGCGAAATGCCATAGCCAATGGCAATTACCCCAATCATTGCGGCGGCAAAAAGCAGGATGTAATTGTTGCGGCTGACTGCGCCCGGCTGCAAAACAAAATCCAGCGGCAGGATAACGGCAAAAGCCCCCAACTGGTCATTGCCCACCCGTAGCGGATTGCGCGCCAGGCTGTACCAGCGTCCCTGCAACTCGAAATTTTCACCGGCAACATTGCCCTTGCTGCTGACCACCTGGCGATAATCCTCCTGCGGAATTGAAAAAGCCCCCAGCACTGCCTCGTCTGCAGATTGACCCGCCAGGCTTGTTGCAATCGCGCTGCCCGATTCATCGTACAGGATGACATCGGCCAGCGCAGTGCTTTTCAGGTAGGGGATAATGGTGTCGAGTGACGTGCCAACCAGCACAACCCCCACCAGCTGGTTGTTCAATTCAATCGGCAGGGCCGAAAAATAATAATACTTCTTGACCACCGCGCTGTACACCAGGGCGCGGCGCGGCGCGGCTTGTGGGTCGTCCGCAAGCAACAGTGACTGAACAATTGGACTGTTCTCCAGTCCGCTATTCGCCCCTGGCTCAAGCAACCTGCCGTCGGCCAGTTCTACCAGGTAAAAATACTCGAATCCCTGGCGGTCCACCAGCGACAGCGACTCAACCCCCAGGCCAGCCGCCAGGGGAGCGGCCAGTTCTGACAACCCGGCTTGGTCGCCAGCCTGCAAGGCCTCGGCCAGGCCAACGGTGTAAGCCACAACCCGCGCCGTCTCAAGATGGGCAATTTCCTGGCGCGCAAAATTATCCGAAACCACCCTGCCCGATTCGAGCAGTTGGTTGGTCAGGCGTTCTTGCAGGGTGTTGGAAACCAGGCGGGTAACAACATACACTCCTGTCACGGCTAAAACCAGTGTCAGGAGCAAATACGGGAGGATAACCTTAAAACGAATGCTCACAAAAACCCCTCATAAAAAAGTTAAAAAATGCACAATCCATTATACATTCTTTGCCACTGCACTGGAAATAACAAAATCGTTATTTTTGGACAGCATCAATCTCTATCCGCTATCTCCTGCGCCATTTGGTAGACGACGCGCCGCTCCCAGCCGGATTCGGCAGACAGGCGACGTGCCAGCGCCGAGGGCCTTTCGTCCCCGCCCAGGCCAGACGCGATTTCAAGCCTGAGCCTGTCTTCCGTCCATTGGGCTGATTCTGTGCTGACGGCTTGCCCCGCGACAACCAGCGTAAACTCGCCCCTGGGCCGATTGCGCTCGAAATGCTCCCGCGCCGCGCCGACAGGCCCGCGCCAGATTTCCTCGTGCAGTTTGGTCAACTCGCGCGCCACGGCCATTTTGCGCTCACCCAACACCGCTTCCATATCGGCCAGCGCGTCCAGCAAGCGATGCGGTGTTTCAAGAAAAATGAGCGTATAGGGCAGGTTTTTTATATCCTCCAGGAAAGACCGCCGCTCGGAGGCTTTGCGCGGCAAATAGCCAAGATACAGGAAAGAATCGGTCGGCAGGCCCGAAGCCGTCAGGGCCGCCAGCGGGGCCGAAGCCCCCGGAATTGGGCTGACGGTATGCCCCGCCGCCAGCGCAGCCTGCACCAGTTCATAGCCGGGGTCGTTGATAGTGGGAGTCCCGGCGTCCGAAATCAGGGCCACATCCCCCTCCGCCAGCGTCGCCAGGATTTTATCGAGTTTGCTCAGTTTGTTATGCTCGAAATAACTTGTCAGCGGGGTGTGGATGTCGAAGTGCGCCAACAAGCGTCCGCTATGGCGGGTATCTTCAGCGGCAATCAGCGCGGCTTCGCGCAAAATCCGCACCCCGCGCGGCGACATATCTTCCAGGTTGCCAATCGGCGTAGCGACAAGGTAAAGTGTTCCCATGCGCCTATTGTAACGGGAAACTGAGAAACCTTCGTGATGGCATAAAGAGGTTCTCTGATTGTCGCAAAATGCGGAGGATTATCACGGAAATTCTCAAAGAGCCATAAAGATACGCATTTCGACAAATCCTATCGCAATTTCCCGCCCGCTGCGTGTATAATTTAACCATCGGTTCACACGGAAGAGAGGTCTATCATGTCTTTTGAACTTGTACGCTACTCCCAGCGCGACCCGAAATGGCGCGACGATAAACTCGGCACCAGCAATCTGAGCATGGGCCATTCCGGTTGCGCCATTGCCAGCATTGCCATGCTCCTGGGCGGGCATGGTTATAGCGAAACCCCCGGCAGCCTGAACAATAAACTCAGGCAATTGGGCGGCTTTATGGGTGCTGCCGTTGTCTGGGGGGCGCTCACCGGTCTGTATCCCAGGGCGCTTTTCAAAAATACCGTTATCTGCCGCGACAGCGACGCCCCGATTGACCAGATAACCGCCTCCATTCAGGCCGGGCAGCCGGTCTTGCTCGAAGTCGATTTCTCGCCCCAGGCTGGTCTGCAAACCCACTGGGTGGTGGCCTACAAAAGACAGGGGCAGGATTTTCTTGTTCTCGACCCCTACCCATACCCGACCGAAGATGATAAAGAAGTCTCGCTCATGCAGCGATTTTCACACGGACAAAATCTCAGGCGCGCCATCACAGCGGCGGTTTTTTACGAGGTACAGGCAGCCAATTACACCCCGCCCCCGCCCGAACCGCTCGAACCGGGCGTGTTCTACATCCAGGTCGTCGGCGGACTTGGGCCAGCCGGCCTGCGCCTGCGCTCCCAGCCAACTACATCATCAGAAACGGTCGGTTATCTCGGGTCTGGTGCTGTCTTGCGTGTCCTGGAATCAGAGACCGTTGCCCGCCCCAAAGTGGGTGTTTTCAACCAGTGGATTCACGTTAGCGCGCCGGATGGAAAACAAGGCTATGTCGCCGCCTGGTTCATCGAACTCGGCCCGGTTGTTCCACCGCATCAGCCCGAGCCGCCAACCCCTGAGCCGACTCCCCCAACTCCCGAACCGACTCCGCCCGATTCGCCCATTCAGCGCGTCAAGCCCTCGGTTGGGGATGGACTGGAGCAGGTCCCGCTCGAAGCTCCGCTTGCCAGCCAGTTGACTCCCCAGGCCGATACGAACTCTCCCACCCACCGCCTGGTGGCGAATATCTACAACCGCTACGGCGGCCTGCTCGAAGCCTTCTCCCAGGCCCTCGGCATAGAACCGGCGGTGGCCGTCGCCACCCTGGCTGTAGAATCGGGCGGACAGGCCTTTGCCGCCGATGGGCGCATGATTATCCGCTTCGAGAATCACGTTTTCTACAACCAATGGGGCAAGAACAACCAGGCCAAATTTGCCCAGCACTTCACCTATAACAGCAGCCAGGCCTGGACTGGTCACAAGTGGCGTCCCAGCCCCGACCAGCCCTGGCAGCCCCCCAACCTGCCCGATTTCCACGGCAACCAATCCCGCGAGTGGGAGGTTTTCAATTTCGCCGCCACCCTGGATGACACCGCCGCGAAAATGTCCATCAGCATGGGCGCGCCCCAGATTATGGGCTTCAACTTTGGCCTGATTGGCTTCGCCAGTGTACAGGATATGTTCAAGGCCTTCACACAGGGTGAGCGCGACCAGGTCATCGGATTCTTCGATTTTGTGCGCTACGTCTCCCCGAACGCCGTCAAGGCCCTGCAAACGCGTGATTTCAGGACATTCGCGGCCTATTACAACGGCAGCGGACAGGCCGTCATGTATGGCAACTTGATTAAGACTGCATACGACGCCTTCAATCAACTGCGCACCGCCCAACCTGCCCCGCCGCCTCCACCCCCGCCTGTGCCTGAACCGCAACCCGAACCGGAGCCGCAACCTGAACCGCCTCCGCCACAGCCTGAACCGGAGAAAATATTCGTCAAAGTCTCCGCTTCTGTCGGTACGAGCGGCCTGCGCTTCCGCCGCCAGCCGGGAACTTCTGGCGCGCTTATCGCCGTCCTGCCTGCCAGAACCAGCCTGGAATCGCTCGACCCGCCCGCGATGGCCCGCTCGAAGATTGGTAAAAACGGCCAATGGCTATGGGTGCAAGATGCGCGTGGACGCCAGGGCTATCTGGCCGCCTGGTTTGTCGAACTGGACAAGGAGAAGTCGGAACTGAACGATGACGATTCGGATACCCAGCCTGAACCGACCCCGCCTGACCCGCCGCAGCCAGAACCCCAGCCTGAACCTGAGCCTGAACCGACTCCGCCCGCGCCGCCTCCCCAGCCCGAACCGGAGCCGGAACCAACCCCGCCGCCTGAAAAGGAAGACATTTTTGTGATTGTCTCCAATTCGGTCGGTTCCAGCGGCTTGCGCTTGCGCCGCGTTCCCAGCACGGCCGGCGCGCTGGTTGCTGTGCTGCCCGCCGGGAGTCGCCTGCGCGTGTTGGATGACCCGGATGTTGCCAAATCAAAAATCGGCCAGAACAACGCCTGGTTATGGGTCATGGACCGCCAGGACCGCGAGGGCTACCTTGCCGCCTGGCTTGTCGAATTGGAAGCAGCCAAACCGGAAGCAGAAGATGATGAAAACGACTCTTCTGATGAAGCCGATGTTCCCGAAATCGAGCCTGAACCGCTGACGGTCTATGTCTCCAGCCTGGTGGGGATAGGCGGACTGCGGATGCGCAGTGAACCCAACACCTCGTCCCGCATGGTCAAAGCCTTGACTCGTGACACCCCGCTGACCGTGCTGGATGACCCCGGCCTGGCACAGGCCCGCGTCGGCCAGTTCAACCAATGGCTGCACGTCCGTGAACCGCTGGGCGACGAGGGCTATGTCGCTGCCTGGTTTGTGACTCGCTAATCAAGTTCTCACCGAGAATCAGCACTTCACGAAAGTTGGAAGAATTTCCGATTTTTGGTGTGTGTAGCGGGCCGCAAATGCGCGTCCGCTACACACCAAAAATCGGGCTCCTTGCAAAATATTCGTGATCTACTGCTAATACAAAAGGCCTGTTTGGGCGGCATAAGCCATCCAAACAGGCCTTTTTGCGTCACTCTGATTTACTCAATCGCTTCCTTCAACTGCCGCGACAAACGCCCGAAGTATTCTGTGTAGCGCATTTCGTCCTGGCGCGGACGCGGGAGTTCCACTTTCAGGTCGAGTTTGATGCGTCCGGGGCGGGCTGAAAGCACCAGCACACGGTCGGAGAGGAAGAGTGATTCGCTGATGGAATGAGTCACCATCAGCACGGTGGTTTGACGGGCCTGCCACAGGCGCAGGAGTTCCTCCCACATGCGCTCACGAGTCAGGGCATCGAGCGATCCGAAGGGTTCATCCAGCAGGAGAATGTCCGGTTGGTGAATCAGGGCGCGGGCCAGGGCAACGCGCTGGGCCATCCCGCCTGAAAGGTCACGCGGCAGGGCGTTCTCGAAGCCTTGCAGGCCAACCAGTTCGACCATCTCCTGGGCTGTGGCGCGTGCCTCGCTCATCGGCGCATTTTCCAGTTCCAGCGGTAGCAGGATGTTTTCAAGTACCGTCCGCCAGGGCATCAGGTTGGCTTGCTGGAAGACGAAACCGATGCGCGGCGGGGAGGCGAGTCCGTCGAAGTGCAGGCTCCCGCGTGTGGGTTTGACCAATCCCGCCAGGGCGCGCAGCAGGGTGGATTTTCCGCTGCCCGAAGGCCCGATGACGCTCACAAATTCACGCGGCGCAAGCGAAAAGGAGACCTCGCCCAGTGCGTGCAGGCCGCCGTTGCCATCCGGGAAGGTGACACCCAGTTGATGCGTGGTCAGGATTGCGTCGCTCATGGGTTAGGGGATGAACTGGTTGGTGAAGGCGGCGTCCAGGTCGAGGGGCGCGGCATACATGCCCATCTTTACCAGAACTTCCTGCATTTTTTCCCAGGCTTGCGGGTCGCTGTAACCGAGGCGGTCAGCGCGCCAGATTTCGATGGAGGTGGCGAGTACCTGTTTTTGGGCTTCCTGGTCGGCTTCGCGCAGGTTTTCGACGTACTCGAAGCAAATTTCGTAGGCGGCTTCCGGGTCGTTGATGGTGTCGCGGATGCCCTTAAGCATGGCCTCGACGAAAGTGCGCACCATTTCGGGGTTTTCGGCAATCGTCTTCTCGTTGGTCACCAGGCCGTTGGAGGCCAGTTGGACATAGTCGGAGGTGCGCCATTCGTCCACTTCGTAGCCCTGGGCGCGCAGCACAACCGGCTCATTGGCGGTGTAGCCAACGATGATATCCACTTGGTCGGCCAGCAGCACCTCGACGTGGTTGAAGCCAATCGATTCGAGTTGAACTTCGCTTTCCGCAATGCCGACTTCATACAGCAGCG
>JAWOIR010000453.1:0-19439 GCA_046484545.1 Anaerolineales bacterium | reverse complement strand
TTTTTGCCGGTGCTGGAAGATTTCATCGGCGAAGGCGGCGCGCTGGATTGGCCCGGGGCAGTCGTCGCTGATTTGACGGCGACCCAGGCGCCGGGGTGCACGGTCGAGGGGTACGAGGCCATGGGCGGTATCCGATTTGCAGATGTGGAACTGGCTCCGGGCCAGGAAACGTCCTACATTCTCCTGATGGGAATTTTGCAGGATGGCGAAAACGCCGAAGCATGGCTGGAGAACTATGCCAGCCATGAAAAATTCGAGCGTGCTCTTGAAGAAACCAAAGTTTTTTGGGGTTCGAAAATTGAGTCGCTGACGTTTGATACCGGCGATGCCCGGATGGATAGCTGGCTGAAGTGGGTGGCGCTGCAACCGACCCTGCGGCGCATGATGGGCAATTCCTTTTTGCCTTATCACGATTACGGGCATGGCGGGCGCGGCTGGCGCGACCTGTGGCAGGATGTGCTGGCCCTGCTGATGATGGAACGCGGCGACGTGAGCGAAATGTTGCTCGGTTATTTTGGCGGCGTGCGCGCGGATGGCTCGAATGCGACCATTATTGGCTCACAGCCGGGCGAGTTCCGCGCCGACCGCAACGGAATCCCGCGCGTGTGGATGGATCACGGGGCCTGGCCGCTGCTGACGACGCGCCTGTATATAGACCAGAGCGGCGACCTGGAATTTTTACTGCGCGAGCAGGGCTATTTCAAAGACCACCTGAGCCACCGCTGTAAACAGACCGACCCGGACTGGTCGCCGGAACTGGGGACGGTTTTGCGCGCGGCGGATGGGTTGCCGTATCGCGGCTCGCTGTTGGAGCATTTGCTGATTCAACACCTGACGGCGTTTTATAACGTCGGCGAGCACAATACGATTTTGCTGGAGGGCGCCGACTGGAACGATGGCCTGGATATGGCCAATCACCGTGGCGAGAGTGTGGCGTTCAGCGCGCTGTATGCCGGCAACCTGAATATTTTGGCTGATCTGTGCCTGGCGCTGGCAGCGCGCGGCGTTGCTGAAACCGAACTGGCCGCCGAACTGACCACCCTGCTGGATAACACGGAGTTTGACTCGGTTTCAGCCAAGCAGGAACGATTACAAACTTATTTCAACCAGGTGCGGCGCGGATTTTCAGGCATAAAAACACAAATTCCACTGGCAGACCTGGCGGTTACCCTGCGTCAAAAAGCCGACTGGCTAACGGCCCACCTGCGGAAGCAGGAATGGCTCGAAGCCGCTGACGGCCTGGGCTGGTTCAACGGCTATTATGATGACGACAGCCAGCCGGTCGACCAGAATTCTTTATCCGGCACGCGCATGACCCTGACCGGGCAGGTTTTCACGCTGATGTGTGGCATCGCCAGCCAGGCGCAGTCCCGCCAAATCGCGGCGGCGGCGGACCGGCACCTGTACGACCAGTCCCTGCGCGGCTACCGCCTGAATACCGATTTCGGCGAGGTGCGCCTGAACCTGGGGCGGGCATTCGGTTTTGCCTATGGACACAAGGAAAACGGCGCGATGTTCAGCCATATGGCGGTCATGTATGCCAATGCCCTGTACCAGCGCGGACTGGTCGCTGAGGGTTGGCGCGTACTGTCTGGCATTTACGAACAAAGCCAGGATTTCGCCGTCAGCCGCATGTATCCCGGCATCCCGGAATATTTCAGCCCGCGCGGGCGCGGCATGTACCCGTACCTGACCGGTTCGGCGTCGTGGTATCTTCTGACCATGCTGACCGAAGTCTACGGTGTGCGCGGTGAGTTGGGTGAACTGGTGCTTGCGCCCAAGTTGCTGGCAAGTCAGTTTGGCGCGGATGGAAACGCCAGCGTCCAGACCTTGTTTGCGGGCAAAACCCTGCGCGTAACGTATCAAAACGCGCAGGGTTTGGACTATGGGAAGTATAAAATCGGCCAGGTGTCGGTCAATGGGCAGGAAATGCCCATCGAGGCTGTGCCCGCCGGGATTAAAATCAAGCGTGCCACGCTGGAGTCTTTGCCAGAGCGGGTTGAAATTTTTGCGGAATTGATTACAAGATAAAAAACGTTTTTTGTACACGGATTAGACGGATTGCACGGAATGACGCGGATTTTTTCTTTGTTTTTCCGTCATTTTACTAAAAAGCCTTTCACCACAAAGTCAACAACGGGACACGACGGAGTTCAAGAAAATCGTTGTAAAAAATCCAAAAACGTTATGCGCCTTTGTGCCCGTCGTGGTTAAAAAGATTATTCATCTGGAGCCGCACTTATGAACGAAAATTTGCTTGAAATGCACGAATACCTCGGCGAGGGTTACAAACCACTGATTGATTTCAACTGTTGGCGTGTAGCCGTTCTGCGCTATCTGGACGAATTACAGCCTGACCGAATTTCGTATTTCGAGCGACATAATGAAACAGATGAGGTTTTTGTGCTGCTTCATGGGCAGGCGGTGCTTTTCATAGGAGAAGGCGAAGAACAGGTGGAGAGAATTCTTCCCTGTCCCATGCGGCAGGACGTTCTTTATAATGTCAAGCGCGGCGCGTGGCACGCGGTTGCATTGAGCCGTGATGCGACCATTTTACTGGTTGAAAACCGTGACACAGCCCGGGTGAATAGTAGTTACTTTACTATTACTCCCCAACAAAGCGCTTTCCTGGTTGAGACGGTACAGCGCGAGATTATTGAATGGCAGGTGTTGAATGAATGAATTAACTTTTTCAGTATTCGACCACGGCATTGGTTCAATCAATGTAATGAAGGGATTGCTGCAAGATTTTGAACGAAAAGAAGGCATTCGCGTTCGTCTGGAAGTAATTCCCTGGGATATTGCCTGGCCGCGCCTGGTCGAATATGCCCTTTACCAAAACGGCCCGGATGTCTCTGAAGTTGGCAACACCTGGGTAATGGACCTTATTCACATGAACGCGCTTAGCCTGTTTACGCAGGAGGAAATCGAGAACATTAGCGGCGGCGCGCGTTTCTTTGAACCTTCCTGGAAAAGTTGTGTTGTGTCTGAGGGCGGGACAGATTCTATCTGGGCTGTTCCCTGGACCGGCGATGTGCGTGTGGTTTACTATCGCCGCGATTTGCTGAAAAGAGCGGGTATCGAGGAAGTAGATGCATTCGCCACCCCTTCGGCATTCGAGAAAACCCTACAGCGGCTTCAAGAAAGCGGTTTTGCGACCCCGCTGGCAATGCAGACCAAGTTTTCACGCATTAGCCTGCAGAATATGGCTGCCTGGGTATGGGGAACAGGCGGGGAATTTATCTCGGCAGATGCCAAAAAGATTTTATTCCATCAAGGCGATTCGCTAAACGGGATTAAGGCATATTTCCAACTGAGCAATTATCTTGGTCCGCAACCCTTGCTGGACGATACCCAGGCAGACGAGATGTTTTGGTCAGGAAACGCCGCGGTTACGCTCAGCGGATATTGGGTCATTCGTGAACCGCGCATGCCTGAACAGGTTCGCGCCAACCTGGGCGTGGCACAATTGCCCGGCGTGTCGTTTGTTGGTGGTCATAACCTGGTTGTTTGGAAGTACTCCCGCCAGCGGCAGGCTGCTATTCATCTGGTCAAGTTTTTGAGTAGTCAGGCGGCGGAGCCGGGTGTTTACCCGGATTTTGGGTTGCCTATTCGTGAAAACGGCTGGACCTTGCCGCCGTTTAATACGCCGCAGTTTGGTAGTTTCCGCGCCTCGCTCAATACCGGACGATGTTTTCAAAATAGTCCTTTGTGGGCTTTGGTCGAAAAACGATTGGCCGAACTGATGCCAGAACTGTGGATACAGGTGATTAAAAATCCAAGCCAATCCGATTCAATTGTTGAGCCACAACTCGTCAACCTGGCCAACCGACTTGAGATGGCAATCAGTGAGTAGGTGGATTTCCTCCTTACAGGATGTTCTCTGATATTTGCCGTAAAAAATGCGGGGGCTTGTCACGGGAATCCCCGAAGAGCCTCCTTACAAAAAATGTAGGGTAAAAGCAGCCAGTTTTAGCCGCTTTTACCCTACATTATTTAAGTCAGTGCTGGGTACACTGCTTCCAGTAGATTACTTGGAGTGAATCAAAGAGCGGGCGGGGACAGTAAGCGATTTGCCGTCAGAGAAGTTGACAGTGATGGAAGTGGAGCCAGGGTTGTAGGCCACATAGGTTCGCGTGCTGCCACTGATGAAGACAGCATAGGTCGGGATGTTGGCTGTCACTGTTGTGTCGAGGCGGCCCATGGCTTTCAGGTTGTACAGCCAGTGGTAGGTGCGCGCCTTGCTATCGCCAGCCTCTGGGGCATAATTTTGATTGGCGTGGAATTTGTTCACAGCGTCGTTGGCGTCATAGAATGCGTAGAAACTCCACAGGATGTCCTGCCAGATGGTGGGTTCGCCTTTGTTCTCCTGAACCATGTGGTCCCAATTGGCCTTGACGTAGTTGGGATAGCGACCCAGGAAGGTTGAGCCGCCGTTGACAGGCAGGATGTTGATGCCGTGAACTTCCTCGGGATTGGTGGTCCACCAGGTGTTGTATTTGCCGCCGGCGTCCCAAACCATGCCCAGCGTTTTGTGCTTGTAATCGGGCGGGAAATTGTCGCCATCCACATCGAACCAGTATTGCTCAACGGCCCGGGTTTCGTTGGTGTGCAGGAAGATACCCAGGTCACGGATGGTGGTGCTATTGGTGGCAGCGCCCCAGAGAATCATGCCTGTGGACATTAATTGGGCCTCAGAAGATGACTCCTGGTTGTTGCCTTCCGCAAACTCAGCCGGGCCAGATGCCCAGGAATGACCGGCATAGGCATCGTAGGTGCGCAGGAAGGGGTAGCGCGTATCGGAACGGTCCCAGTTGGCCGGGTCTTTAATCAGCAACTCTATCATGCCGCCCCAGTTGGATTGATTGGCCCAGGAGGGCTCAAAATGGGCAATGGTAGCGGCGGCGAAGACGAAGTAGCCATAGTGGAAGTGGTGGTCGTTGATGGAAGTGCCGGAGCCATAGCCTTCCGGATAACCAATCAACGTGTTCCATTCGCTGCTGTAGTAGAACTGACTGCCATCGGTGCTGCTGCTGGCCGTCAACCAATCCTGCATGCGGGATTTGATTTGATTCAGGAAGTAATCGCGGGCGGTGGTGTGGCCAATCTGGTCGGCAATCCAGACCAGGTTGGACATGCGGCCAAGTTCTTTGCCCTGCCAGTAGGTATCGGTGCAAGGCAGCTCAGGGCAATCTCCCCAGTGGTCGCCTTCGTTCATGACCTGGTTGATGTAAGTGGTCAGTTGGTTAAGGTCATAAGCGCCGGCATTCGGCATGGAAGGTAGGACGCCGTTAAAGGTCATCTGGGTGCTGAAGGTGTTGCCAGCCAGGACCTTCATTGTGCCGCGGGCAGAAGCGTAGGTGTAAGAGGTCAGGCCGTTTGAACTGCTTTTCCACTGGTGCGGATAAAGCGCCTGGAGCGTGGCGTTGACGTTGTTGTTGATGTTTTCCTTCAGGGTTGTGGTTACGGTGTAGGTGGAAGTAACAATCGCGCTGCTCTGGTTGTAATTCCAGGAAACCTGGGTGTCGGTCACGAACGCATAGGCGTGTTTGCGGTAGAACTCAAGGGTTGTGGTGGTGTTGTCGGGCAGCACAGCCACGGAGAAGTAATCCTTGCCGCTCAGCGTTGAGGTGCGGGTTGTAGTACCAGACCAGGAGGAGCCATGCGGGGCGAAAATGCCATAGTGGCGGCCGTTGACGGTGGCCCCGATGACGCCGTTGCTGTTGTACCAGATGGTGGGGGTGGCTTTAAAGGTCACAGAAGCGTCGCCGCCGTTTTTGGTAAAGTAGACAAAGGGCAGCCCGCGTCCGAAAGTCGCTTTCATGCTGCGGGTGCCGTCGCTCCAGGAGCCGGTGACAGACCAGTCGCCATAATCTTCGACTCGAGTATCGGGTGCGTTGAGGTTGGCAACACCGACGACCAAATCTTCCGTGTAGTTGTAGAAAAAGTCGCGGCCAAGTTGTTGCCTGGGGATTGTGTATGTGTTGGGATAACCCACACCCAGACCGTTGTTGTAGGCTTTCATGTTGAGCGGGTGGGGGAACATGTTGTTGGAATAGACAACCGTGCCGCGCTTCCAAATCATCGAGGTCCACCAGTCGCTGGTTTGTATCGGCTTGTTGAATGTGCTGGTGATTAGGGGCGAGGTGGGCTGGCACTGTTTGGGGTCATAAGCGTCACAGGGCCCGACCGCGCCATTGGGCAGCGTGGTGGTGTAACTGCCCAGGCCGACTGCTGTTCCCCATGAACCGGAAGAGGTTGGGGTGGCTGTGGGAACGGGAGTCGGGTCTGGGTCTGAGGGGGTAGCCGTCGGGTCTGGGTCCGAAGGGGTGGTCGTGGGAGTCGGGGTCGGGTCTGAAGCTGAAGGAGTTGCCGTCGGTGTTGCTGTCGCGGGTCTTCCTCCACCGCCTCCTGGCGGGCCGCCCGCCTGCGCAGAAACTGGCGGGGCAGTGGCAACGGCGGCAAATAAGACCATCACCAGCAAAAGCAGGCAGGTTATTACCGTGATTGACTTTTGAAAAGTTTGAATCTTGGGTTTCATTATGGTCTTTCCTTTCTACATGGGTGGTTGGGAAACGGGTCAACTTGTGACCGCCCCGGCCATCAGGCCGGTATATTTTGTGAGAAACGAGGCGAAGGAGCACTGCCCTGGCCAGGGGCCCCCTTCGCCTCGCTCGAAGCGATACGGGAAATCAATTCTTACTTGAACGGGTTGACATTGTGAATGGCGAAGATTAGCCAGCCGGTGGCCGCCACAGATTCAGCCTTCGACATCGTCCAGTAGCCATTACTGGTGCCGAGTAGGGAATAAGGCACGCCGCCGTTGGTCTTCTGGCCCTTGATAATCTCGTTGGTGAAGTAGTTGGCGTCGCTGGTGCGGCCGGCGACCTTGAAGGCCACCACCATTTGGCCGGTGCCTTCGAACCAGATGTCGTCTTTGTCGCTGTCAAAATCGAAAGCGTCGATGCCATTCTTGGTGTTGCGGTGGTGAGTCATAGCGTAATCGAGCGAAACACCGTAGGTCGTGGAACCCAGGGCCATCACGCCCCACGAGTTGGTGTCCAACGGATCCCGGCTGTCATCGCGGCCGCCCCAGAAGTGGTCGGTTTTCCAGACCTTGTTATCCAGGAAGCTTTTGGCGTTATTTGCAGCCGTGGTGTAGCCATATTTATTGTAAGCGGCATAGGCGTCCTGGTTGTGTTCGGTGGAACACCAAGTGATAACGGCACCGCTACTGTCAATACCGCCGTTGACGCCGCCATCCGCCTGCTGGAACTGGAGCGTCCAGTCAATGGCCTTCTTTGCCATTGCGTCATAAGTGCTGCCGCCATAATACTTGGCCGCCAGGACAACCCACAAATTCGGGCCGACGTGCTGGTTGGATTCCCATGGCTGCAGGGTGGAGCAGTTATAAGCGGTGTACCAACTGCCGCTGCTCATCTGAAGGGCCTGGAGGCGGTCCAAAACCAGTTTCGCCCGGGCAGAGTCACCCTTGGCTTTGAAAGCAATGGCCGCTACCGCCTGGTCGTAAGTAAAGCAAACATTTGCAAGCTGGCCGTTGATATTAAAACTTTCCACCAGGCCGGTTGTGTACTGGTCTTGCTGCATCTTCAGCCAGGCATACGCCTTGTCTGAAGATGCGCTAAAATCGGTGCTCGAAGGCGTCGCTGTCGGGTCTGAGCCTGAAGGTGTTGCAGTCGGTACAGGTGTTTTGGTTGCCGGTCTCTGGGCTGAGACAGGCGCTTCAGTAATTGCAGATGAAAAGATAACCATGGCTAGGAGTAGCAAGCAGGTTATCAGCGTAATCGTCTTGCGAATTGTTTGAAATTTGTGGTTCATGGGTTTTTCCTTTCATAGTGGACAAAACAGGAGATGCAACATGAGCGGCGGCCAATTTGAGAAACCAGGCCGACCCAACTATTTGGGAAACGATAAGCTTTTTAGTACATGGCAATCTCCTGGAAAGGGGATAACGTAATTAGGCATAAGTGCAAGAGCGCCACTTAAAGCATAGCAAAAACGCCAGTGTAAAAACATACACACTGGCGTCTTGTTTTTGTCTCTTTCTGACAAAATTACAGTCGATTTTTGGCTATTTTTCCCCTGGAGGTCTCTGTCCGCGCCGGTATGCGCCGGGCGTTATGCGAACCTCGCGCCGAAAAATGCGATTGAAATAGGCTTCATTTGAAAACCCGACCGCTTCCGCTACCTCCGCTACGCTCATATCGCCAGCCGCCAGGAGCGACTTGGCTTGATTAATCCGGTGGCGAGTCAGGTAGGTCATCGGCGGCATACGAAGTTCCTGCTGGAAGCAGCGCGTCAGGTAGTCTTCGCTGATGCCTACATAGCGCGCGATGTTTTCTCGTGTTAGCGAGTCGTGATAATGCTCATGCACATAAGCCATTGCTTTCCGAACCAGGCGCTGGGCTTCATTGCCAAGCCTGTGATTGAGAGCCAGCGCCTCCTCAATGTGCGCCAATGTCTCATCAACACTGAAGATACCCTTTTTGAGCACTGTGGCAACGCCGCGGCTTAGTTTCAACATATCCAACTCGGTTAACAATTTAGCTGTGAGAATGATGACCGGAACATCGCGTGTCATTTCTTCTTCGCGCATGGCTTCCAAAACGCCAAAGCCATCCAGTTCGGGCATCATTAAATCGAGCAAGACCAGATCTACGGGTCTCTGACGCAAAATTTCAAGCGCCTCCAGGCCGTTGCGAGCCTTTAAGACTCGATACAGGGGCGATTGCGACTGCACGATGCGGGCATTCATCTCGCGGATTTTGGCATCGTCATCCACAATCAGGATGGTCTTCTCCTCGCTGCCGACCAGAAGGCCTTGCCGGGCCAGGGTTCGCGCCAGTTCATCCATGCTGACAGGCTTTGTCAGGGTGTTAATTTCCATCCATGAGCCGGTGCTGCTTTCCAGCGAGAGCGAATAGAAAAGCACCGGCGCATCAAGCGTGGCAGGGTTGCTTTTTAAGATTCGCAATATTTCCCAGCCGCGTTCCGATGCCAGGTTTAGGTCCAGCACCAGAGCGCCGGGCTGTAAATCCATTAAACGCGGGCGCAAATTGGCGCTTTCATCTACTAGCAGGGTGTCCACATCAAAGCCCTGGCGCGTAAGATACTCCTGCACATGTTTAATGCTGTCAGGATTTTCAGACAGCACAAGCACGGAACGCTGGGCGTTGTCTGGGGCGGATTCCGATTGTTGTTCAATCGCCGGGCTTTGCCTGCCTGAAGCCGGCAGCGTGAAGTAGAATGTCGAGCCATCGCCTTCCCTGCCTGATGAGCGCACCGCAATTGTCCCGCCGTGCAATTCGACCAGGCGTTTGCAGATGGCCAGGCCCAGGCCCATACCACTGTATCCGCGCTCCAGCGTCCGCCTGGATTGGTGAAATTCGTCAAAAACAAAACTTCGTTCGTCGGGCGAAATGCCTAACCCGGTATCTTTCACCGAGATAATAACCTTGTCATCCTGTGCTTCAACAATCAGGGATACTTGCCCATGGGTTGTGAACTTAACCGCATTGCTGACCAAATTTATTGCCACTTGCCGCAGCCGCGTTCGGTCTCCCCAGACAGGAGGAAGTTTATCGGGAATCTCAGCCTGCCAGACCAGGTTCTTCTCATACGCCAATTGTTCGCCGACTTTTGCCACAGCAGATAACTCTGCTTTCAAGTCCACTTGTTCGCAGGAAAGACTCAGTTGCCCCGCTTCACTGCTCGCCATATCCAGGACATCGCGGATAAGCCACCCCAAATGTTCTGCGCTGCTGTGAATTTGCTTAATATCCTGCCAATACGGCTCGGGCAGCGGCGATTGTCCCGGCTCAGGTTCACGGGTCAAAAGTTCGCTCAACCCGGCAATCAAATTGAGCGGAGTGCGCAGTTCGTGGCTGACCATTGAGAGGAAACTTCCCTTCAGCCGGTTGGCTTCTTCTGCCAGGCGGCGGCCTTCGGCGGCATCCTGATACAGGCGCGCGCTGCGCAACGCGGATTCAACCTGGCGCACAATAGCGGCGCACGGCTCCAGCCGGTCGGCGTCAAAGACCATATAACCCGAAACGCCGTCGCGAATGATTAGCGGCAATAATGCCAGTTGGAATGGCGCATCGCTTGGATATAAATCGCTGGGCGGAAAGGAGCGGCTTGGAAAGCGTTCAGGAACAGATTTTTTTGCCGTTTCAGGGACCAGCGTATAAAGGCGACTCCATGCCACTGGGTCGGTGCCATTTTCTTGCGACTCGAAAAAGGCGATATGGGCGCAGCGAATCCCTATTCGTGGCAAGACCTCGCTCAAGATTTCAAAAATGTGCCTGTCGTCAAGCGCGGTGTGAAGGCGTGTTCCCATGCGTCCGAGCTGGTCGGTGATTTCAAATTGAAAAACCTTGTTTCTTATATAGCGGCGCTGGGCGCTTTCGCTGATAATGATGCGGGCCTGGTGAATCATTTCCTCGACCTGTGCATGGTCTATTTGATTCAAATTTTCGGCCCGCAAGATGAGCGGCAAATTTCTCCGTAAAACAGAGATGGCCGCCTGCCAGTCGTGGGGATTTTCATCCGCCGATTCTGCCCACATCAACACATTTTCCAGCACTTCGTAAAAAATCGAATCGTCCCAATTGTTAAGGCTGTCCAAAAAGGCTTCTGCCAGTCGCTCGCAATGCTCAAGAATCTCGCCCGAGTCCAGTGCTTCATCCCGGACCGGTAAAACTTCCCGCATTGCCAGTGAAAGTTTCTCTAAAACAGAATCACCTTTTTTACCTTGCTTGAGTATCACGGGAGACGAACTATTAAACACCCTGACCCCCGGAAGACAACCACAGGACTTTCGGACAGAAAGTTGGGCTGGCACATGAATTGTATAAGGACTGTTTTCTTCTTTATTAATATATTCCAGCGCCAGTTCAAAGGCCTGATAACCCATTTCTGTCAATGGCTGGCGAACGCTGGTAAGCGGTGGGGTTTGCACAAGCGTATCGAGTCGGTCATCAAAGCCGATAATGGCTACATCCTCAGGGATGCGTCGTCCGGTTTCACGCAATGCCTGCATTGCGCCAATGGCAGCTTCATCATTAAAGGCCAGCACTGCGCTGAAATAGACCCCCGAAGCAATAATCTGCTGCATAGCCTGATATCCGCCCAGGGTATAGAATCCGCCGACAGCGATAAGGCGCGGGTCGCTGTCCAATCCATATTCAGTGATAATGGTTTTAAAGGCTTTCAGGCGATATTCGCTGTCAGATGAGTCTTCGGTTAACCCCGCGATAAAAGCGATATGCTCATGTCCATGCCCGACAAGATGGGTGATGGCCTGGCGAACTCCCCCTTCATTATCGAAAACCAGCGTTGGGCCTTGCTCGCCGGGAGAGATGAAAACCACAGGAAAGCCGCTGTCAGACAGTTTCTGTAAATAATCTGAGCGTGAATTCGACCGAACCGGCGAAATGACAATCAGCCCATCTGTATTCCAAGGGCCGACCGGAACAAAGTCTGTATCGGGCATTAAAATCGGCCAGGCCGGATGAACGTCGTCGGGTTGATAATCACCGCGATGTCCTACCCCGCAGGCTAGCAGCAGGTTGCAGTTAGAATGGCGGGCCGCAGCCTGAATCCCGTTTAGCAATGGACCGAGGAAACTGTTGAGCGCCCCTTCGTATGCCTGCCATCCAGCCAATACGCCGATTGTAGGCTGCTCACGCTTGACATGAATGGGCATTTCTGGCATGAGCTTTCTCAATGTGAGCTGTTATCTTATTTTCTACATATCTGCATTGCGCAATTTCCCCGCAAATCATTTCTGAGCGGGTGGCGGGACTCGAACCCGCGACATCCTGCTTGGGAAGCAGACGTTCTACCACTGAACTACACCCGCTTGGTGTAGTAAGGATTATAGCCATGCCGGGAATCTCTGTCAAGCCTCGTTTTGGCGGGCATCGGGATGACATTAATTTTTGACAATGAGCAAATTGCTTTTGACAATCGCGCTACTTTTCGGTATAATCACAAGATTGATGAAAAATAATTAAATTTTAGCCTATAGGTGCAAGCGCAAGAGAAAGGCTCTCGCGCTTGCATTTGTTCGTCTGTTATTCCTGCTAACAGCGAGTCGGGCTTCAACATCTTTCCCAATCCCCACAGGAGGACGTGACAGTGGAAACCAAAGGCTTAACCGCGCTTCAAATCAGCCTGGCATCACCCGAAACCATTAAGAGTTGGTCGTATGGTGAAGTCCTGAAACCGGAAACCATTAACTATCGTCGTTTGCGCCCCGAAAAGGACGGCCTGTTTTGCGAGGCTATTTTTGGGCCAACCCGCGATTGGCAGTGCTATTGTGGAAAATATAAAAATCCACGTTACAAGGGCATTGTTTGTGATAAATGCGGCGTCGAAGTGACTCGTGCCGCTGTCCGCCGCGAGCGTATGGGGCATATTTCGCTGGCGACCCCGATCGCACATATTTGGTACACCCGCCGCATCCCTTCCTATTTGGGCCTGCTGCTGGATATTTCCCGCCGCAATCTCGACCGGGTGCTGTATTTTGCCCAGTACATCGTCACCTATGTGGATGAGGATGCCCGCACCAAGGCTCTCAAGCGCCTAGAAGATGAGATTTCGGTCTCAGAGCGCGAACAGGCGAGCGTCATCAATGCCAAGATTGCCGAAGTCAAGCTGGGACGCGACCAAAAAGTGGCCGAGTTGAATCAGCGCAAATCTGAACTGGAACGCTCCTATGACGAGCAGATTGCTTCCCAGATCGAACCGGTTATCGAGGAAGGACAGCGCCTTGAATCTGAACTGCAAGAACAGATGGGCGTTGCGGCGTCTAAAGATGTCTTTTTCCAGGCTACTGGCGAAAAAATTATCGCCGCCGGTGGGGTGATTGCCACCAGCCACATCAGCAAGGTGCAGAAAAATGTCAAAGAGCGCCTGGAATCGCTGGAAAATGAACTGAAAGACCAAAAAGCGCGCGAACTTGAACATATCAAGTTGGACATCGAAACAGTCAAGGCAGAGGCGGCAGAAGGCATGGAAGCCCTGCGCAACCAGTTGGAAGACCAATCCAACATCAGCCAGGGACAGAATACCCGCGTCCGCGAAGAACTGCTTGAACTGCGCCCGTTTACCTTCTTGAGCGAAACCCGCTACCGTGAACTGAAATCGCGCTGGGGTCAGGTATTCCGCGCTGATATGGGCGCCGAGGCCTTTTTCGACATTATGAAGCGGCTCGACCTCGACCTGCTCTCCGAAGAATTGTGGAAGGAAGTTCGCACCACCAAGTCGAAGCAGAAGCGCAAAAAAGCCACCACGCGTCTGAAAGTTGTTGAGGCTTTCCGCCGCTCGGGCAACCGGCCTGAGTGGATGATTATGACCATCTTGCCGGTCATCCCGCCCGACCTGCGCCCGATGGTGCAGTTGGATGGTGGCCGCTTCGCTACCTCCGACCTTAACGACCTGTATCGCCGCGTCATCAACCGCAATAACCGCCTTAAGCGCCTGCTCGAACTCGGCGCGCCGGATGTTATTGTTCGCAACGAAAAGCGCATGTTGCAGGAAGCCGTAGACAGCCTGATTGACAATTCCCAGCGCGGCAAGGCTCTCAGCCGCCGCGGACGCCGCGAACTGAAATCGCTGAGCGATATGCTCAAGGGCAAGAAGGGCCGATTCCGCCGCAACCTGCTCGGCAAGCGCGTCGATTATTCAGGCCGTTCGGTGATTGTGGTTGGGGCGCAGTTGAAACTGTACCAGTGCGGCCTTCCCAAGCAGATGGCGCTGGAACTCTTCCGCCCGTTTGTGATTGCAAGCCTTGTCCAGCACAATTACGCCGCCAATGTCAAAGGCGCGCGCCGTTTGATTGAGCGCAATCGCCCTGAGGTCTGGGAAGTGCTCGAAGAAGTCATCAAGCATCGCCCGGTGTTGCTCAACCGTGCGCCCACCCTGCACCGCTTGGGAATCCAGGCTTTTGAGCCTCTCCTGATTGAAGGCTCGGCCATTCAGTTGCATCCGCTGGTCACAACCGCCTTCAATGCCGACTTCGACGGCGACCAAATGGCCGTGCATGTGCCGCTTTCGCAAAAGGCGGTCGCCGAAGCCCGCAAACTGATGCTGGCTTCCAAGAACCTGCTTAAACCTGCCGATGGTGAGCCGATTGTCTCACCTGGTAAGGACATGGTTTTGGGCGTTTATTACCTGACCATGACAGATGACCGTCCGCATCTTGGTGAAGGGCGCATCTTTAGCAACATAGATGAAGTCTTGATGGCTTATCAATTAAATCAGGTTGAGATTCACTCCAAAATCAAGGTGAAAGTTGATACCTACTATGCCGAAGATGGCTCCCGCCTTGACGATTCGGTCAGCCGCATCGTGGAAACTACTGTGGGCCGCGTCATCTTCAACGACATTTTGCCCGAAGAAGTGCAGTTTGTGAATCAATTGCTCGAAAAGGGCGGTGTCAAGGACCTGGTTGCCGATGTGTACGAACTATGCGGGCAGGAAAAAACAACCCGCACGGCCGATGAGATTAAGCGCCTGGGCTTTGAATATGCCATGCGCTCCGGCACTACAATTGCCATTTCCGACATCTCCATCCCGTCTAACAAGGCAGAGATTATCGCCGATTCACTCAAGGAAGTTGAACTGGTGCAGCGTGATTTCCGCCGTGGTCTGCTTACTGAACAGGAGCAGAACGAACGCATTATCCAAATCTGGCAGAAAACCACTGCCGACGTTGCCAAAGCCGTGCGTGAGAACATGAATCCGAGCGGCAGCCTTTCTACGATGGCAAATTCTGGCGCAACCAAAGGTGGTTTTGGCCCGATTTCGCAGTTGGCCGGTATGCGCGGTTTGATGGCCGACCCCTCCGGGCGCATTATCCCGCTGCCGATTCGCTCGAACTTCCGCGAAGGTCTCACGGCGCTGGAATACTTCATCTCCACGCACGGCGCGAGAAAAGGTCTGGCCGATACCGCCCTGCGCACCGCCGATGCTGGTTATCTTACCCGTCGTCTGGTGGATATTGCCCAGGACATCATCATCAACGAGATTGACTGTGAAACGACCGAAGGCATCTGGATTCGCAAGTCAGACGACGTTGCCGGGCAAGCGCTCAGCAGCCGCATCTATGGTCGCCTGACTGCCGTCCCCATCGTAGACCCGCAAACCGGTGAAATCCTGGTCGAGGCCAATGAGATTATCGGCCATGAACACTCGCGCAATGTGGCTGCGGCTAGCGTTACTGATATTAAAGTCCGTTCGCCAATGACCTGTGAGTTGACTCATGGCATTTGCGCCAAGTGTTACGGCCTGGATATGGGTCGCGGTACCCTGGTTGAAATGGGCTCAGCGGTTGGTATTGTGGCTGCCCAGTCAATTGGTGAGCCGGGCACTCAGTTAACCCTGCGTACCTTCCATACCGGCGGTGTGGCCTCAGGCGGCGACATCACCACCGGTCTCCCGCGTGTGGAAGAATTGTTTGAGGCTCGCAGAACCCCCAAGGGTGAAGCCTTTGTGGCTGAAATTGACGGTGCTGCGCGTATCATCCAGTCGGAGAAATATTCCGATTTGCGCCTGGTTCGCATCGAACACGCCGAGATGATTTCGGACACCTATGACATCCCAGAAGAATGGGAAATCCAGGCCAAAGACGAGGACGAGGTCAAAGCCGGCGATATGCTGGCAAGCCTGGGCGAGGCCACGATTACCGCCCAGCATGGTGGCCGCGTTCGCATCGAAGGCCAGAAGGTCATCGTCTCCTACGAATTGCGCGAAGACGCTGAATATGAAATTCCGACCACGATGCGCCTGCTGGTCAAGGATGGCGAGCGTGTCCAGGCCGGACAGCCGCTAACCGAAGGTTCGCTCAACCCGCATGGAATCCTGAAATTGCAGGGACGCGATGCTTGCCAGATGTACTTGATGACCGAAGTCCAGAAGGTCTACCGCTCACAAGGCCAGAACATCCACGACAAACACTTTGAAGTCATCATCCGCAAGATGTTGAGCAAAGTCCAGATCACACGCCCCGGCGATACCCAGTTCCTGCCTGGTGATGTTCTTGACCATCTTGCAATCAAAAAAATCAACGAAGATTTGCTCTCTCAAAACAAGCAGCCTGCGCGCTATACGGAAATCTTGTTGGGCGTTACCAAGGCCTCGCTTTCGACTGATTCGTTCCTTTCGGCCTCCTCCTTCCAGCATACCATCAAGGTGCTGGCCGGTGCGGCCATCGCCTCGACCAAAGACCCGCTCTTTGGCCTCAAGGAAAATGTCATCATTGGCAAACTCATCCCGGCTGGCACAGGCTTTATCCATGGCCGCTTTGCCGAGATGGAAAAAGCCCTCCCCGGCAGCGAAGAAACCGTTGAAGAAAGCCTCGAAGAAGATGCTGTGGCGGAACTCCCGGTTGACGGTGTGGCAGCCCTTGAGACGCCTGATGACCCGGATGCGCCCGAAAGTGTTGCCGGCGATTAGTCTTCTTTCGCATGTGTTTAAAACAGGAGCAGTTTACAGACTGCTCCTGTTTTTTATTCGGATATATTGTATGATTGAGTATGCCTTGGCTCTTTACAGCAAATATCAGAAACCTATGCTTTTATATGTAAGAATCGCCACCAGAGAAGGAGAAAGCCATGTTGCGAAAAAAGATTTTCCCGGTGTTTATCCTGTATGCTTTGTTGTTGCTAACAGGTTGCAACCTGCCGATGGCCTTGCAAGAGACGCCGACGTCGGAACCCAGCCAGACACCGCTGCCCTCTGAAACTCCGACCCCTAGTGTCACCCCAACCGAAACGCCGACCACCACCCCGACGCTGACTCCCACCGAAACGAAAACCCTCGAGCCGTCGCCCACGCCAACCGTTGAAATACCGGTTGGCGAAGTCTTCCGCGAGACCAACTGCCGCATCGGTCCGGCTGGCAATTATGACCTGGTGGTTATCATCGCCCCCGGAACCGAGGTCGAAGTGATTGGCGCTGACCTGGGGCCTCAATATTATTGGTATATTCGCAATCCTGAGAACCCGGAGCAGGGTTGCTGGCTTTTAGCACAAAATATGAAGGTTAGCGGGGATACATCTTCCCTTCCAGCTTTTACTCCCATGCCTTCGCCTACCCTCTCGCCGGCATTCAGGGCTGAGTACCGACGCCTGGATACCTGCCTGGGTAATTACTATGCCCGCTTTGCTATCACAAACACAGGTGGAGTGCAATTCAGGTCGGCCTATATTCGCCTGACGAATACAAAGACCAACGAAGTGATAGACCAGAGTTGGAACGCTTTTGACCTGACCGAAGGTTGTATCATTGCCCGAAACGTCGCTCCGCTGCTCCCGGGCCAGTCTGGCCACCTCGACAGTCCACGCTTCAAAAACGACCCGCGCGGTCAGCGATTTAATGTCGTTATCATGGCCTGCACCGAGCAGAACCTGAATGGCGCATGTGTAACCCAGGCGCTTGAAGCACGGCCATAACCGAACACTTAAAGACAAACCAGCCCCGCGAGCATTTTCCGGGGCTGGTTTGTTTGTCTGGCTGGCTGGCTTAATTGATAAAGTTAACTTCCTTGTACCCAAGGGCCTGGAAGAACTTGTACAGGAACAACTCAGCATTGCGCTGGGCCTGGGTCAGGATGCCGTCTTCCTGCGCCGCTTTCAGGATTTCGCGTTCGGCGGCCTGGCGCGCCAGGGTTTCAAGGTCTTGCACGCTCTTGGTCAGGATGCCGGTGCTGCGGTCATAGACGTAGGATTTTTCGTTGTTCAGCGTGGCGACGAACACCTCGGCCTGGGGTAGGCGAACCTGTAAAACGCCATTGACCAGCATCATGTCGCCAGGCTGGATTTTTTCCATATCGATACCGGCAATCACAATGCCGTGCGCCACGAAGAGCAATTTATCACCAAACAGGAAGCCAAAGCTACCCTGACCGATTTCAGCAGTGATGACCTTCTCCACGCTGTACTGGATAGTCTCCAGGCGCGCCAGGGCGCGTATTTCCTGGATGTAGGTTATAGGGTCCGGGATGATGGTGGGGGTTGGATTTATCAATTCTGAGACCTGAGTCTGTAAGGCGGCATTGCTTTGCTGGAAAGGTGCCACCACGCCGCCAATTGCACTTTCGGTACTTTGTTGGATTGACAAAATCAGGTAGTAAGCGGCGCCTAGCAGCACCACCACAAAAAGAAGGAAGAATAGTACAGAGTTTTTGTTCATGGTTTTATTATACAGACTTTCTGCCCGGGTAACCGGGCAACGTTTACCAGTTATTAACCATATTAAAACATATTAGCCTTGCAAGATACGTAAATTAGCATTATTATCAAAACTGATAGCCTGCCCAAGCAGGCAAACCTAATATTCTTCTGAGAGGAGAAGAAAATAATGAAACGCTCGTTGTACATGTTGTTTGCTGTCCTGGCTGTATTTGCCTTTGTGCTTGCGGCCTGCGGCCCCGCCGAAGCCCCGGCTACCGAAGCACCCGCCGCCCCGGTTGAAGAACCTGCCGCCCCAACCGAAGAACCGGCGGCCCCGACTGAAGAGCCGGAACCCGAACCTGTCGTATCGACGATTGGCACGCCTGAGAATCCCATCAAAGTTTTGTTTGTGCCGTCCGTTGATGCAAACATCATCGTAACCGGTGGTGAAGTGATGGCCGAAGCCCTCAACCAGGCCACCGGCCTGACCTTTGAAGTGCTCGTGCCGACCTCCTACGCTGCCACCATTGAAGAGATGTGTGCTTCCCCCGATAACACCATGGCCTTCATCCCTGGCCTGGGTTATGCGATTGCCAGCCAGTTATGCGGCGTGGATGTTTCCTTCAAAGCCATCCGCTTTGGCTATCCCGTTTATTGGGCTGAGTACATTGTAGCACGCGACAGCGAATTCCAGACCTTGGAAGACCTCGAAGGCGCGACCTGGGGCTTCCCGGACCAGGGTTCGACCTCCGGCTACATGGTTCCGCTCGTTGAACTCGAAGCCCTGGGCGTCACCCCTGGCGAAAAAGTCCCGACCGGTGGACACAACCAGACCGTTATCGCTGTCTACAACGGCGAAGTTGACTTCGGCACCGTCTTCTACAGCGTCCCGCTGACCCCGGAAGGCAGCCCTGTCTTCACCTGGGCTGATTACCAGGCTGGAAACGTCAGCGACGACATCTACGAAGTTCCCGAAGATGTTATCGAAAACTGCGCCCCGAATGAAGAAGGCACCCGCCTGTTCTGCGATGGCTGGCGTGTGATGGATGCTCGCGCCAATATCCGCACCGAAGCCCCGGACGTTGTTCAGAAAGTCCGCATCCTGGCGCTTTCCGCCCCCATCCCGAATGACACCCTGGCTTTTAGCCCTGAATTCCCGGCTGACCTGCGCGCCCAGATTGAAGAAGCCCTGCTGGCTTTTTCTGGCTCTGAAGCCTGGAACGCCTCTATCGGCAGCCC